>NZ_JAPQLG010000079.1:0-11577 GCF_028982005.1 Wolbachia endosymbiont of Drosophila bocki
TTAAATGGCTATTTTATAATGAATTTTGTCAGCAGCCACCAGATTTTTTCAGTTCCTATGCAACAAAGCCATCCCAGTGTCACGCACTGGGATGACAAGAAGAGGGTACCTGGATAAGAGGCATTGCCCTCCTGGTAGGCCCAAATTGCAATGTCCGTACAGTTATGGATTCATTCGCGGTATAGATTCCGCTAATGAGTAGCGGAATGACGAATTTGTTGTTTTTCAAATTGTAGGCAAACCTAAGCCACTTTAGCTATATATAATAGAATTTCGCTTTCTACTATCTTTCCAGTTGTTTTATACATAATTCTCGAATTTTGAAAATTTGCTCCATATCTAACTTCTCACTTGTATAAAATTTGTTTTCTTACTTCGAGACCTAATCTACCACAACTTTTATATGGCGTTTCTTTCCTGCAGATAATTTTATAAATGGCTGATCTTTAAAGCTTTCGAAATTTATTACATGATCAATATTGTTTACAACATTATCATTAATCTTGCATCCGTTGCCCTGTATTAAACGCTTTGCAGCGCCTTTTGAAGGTTCAAAACCGGTGTCATGTAGTAGGTCTACTAAGGATGTGCCGCTTGCAACTTGTTCTTTTTTTATGATGTAATCAGGAAGTAGTGAGCTATCTTCATTCTCAAAAGCAGAAATTGCAGCAAATTGTGCAAGTTCCGCTTCTTTGTCACCATGACATATTTTTGTCACTTCTGTTGCCAAGACCTTTTTTGCTTCATTTATTTCTTGATCCTTTAAAGACTCTAATTTTCTAATCTCATCAATTGGCACATCAGTGAGCAATCTTAAAAAACGTCCAACATCTTGATCATCAACGTTGCGAAAATATTGCCAGTAGTCGTAAGGCTTGAGCATATTATCATCAAGCCACACTGCTCCACTTTCAGTTTTGCCCATTTTTTTTCCTTGTGCATTTAATAAAAGAGGCATGGTAAGGCCAAATAGCTCAGGTAAATTCAACTTTTTTCCAAGTTCAATTCCGTTTACCATATTTCCCCACTGGTCTGACCCTCCAATCTGCAGACGACAATCATATTTTTTGTTTAATTCAATAAAGTCGTAAGCTTGCAATAGCATGTAATTAAATTCCAGAAAGCTTAAGGTTTGCTCTCTATCCAGCCTGGTTTTCACACTATCAAAACTTAGCATACGATTTACAGAAAAATAAGCTCCTATATCACGCAAAAAATCTATGTATTTTATGTTATCCAACCAATCTGCGTTATTTACTATCATTGCACCAGTCTTGCTGTCATTAAAAGACACCATTTTCTCTAATATTCTCCTTATACTGGATGTATTTTGATTGATGTTCTCTACAGGCAAGATGCTTCTTGCTTTATCTTTGAAGGATGGGTCACCAATTTTTGTTGTGCCACCTCCAAGTAAGACTATCGGCTTATAACCAAATTTTTGTAGGTGACAGAGCATCATAATCTGAATTAGGTGACCAGCATGAAGACTTGGTGCTGTGCAATCAAACCCAATGTATGCAACTATATAATTGCTCTGCAATAATAATTGATCTAGTCCTTCAATGTTTGTACATTGGTATAGGTACCCTCTTTCTTGGATGAAATTTAAAAATTCAGATGCGTGTTTCATTTTATAAACCCCAGTCTGTCCTGTCATTAATGCCGAAGGTAACCCTAATAGAGAAGCCAGTGCCCAGACACTGGAACTTAATTATAAACAAGCACACTATACAACGTTTTCGATGAAATTGCATGAAAAACTGGATTCCAGTGTCAGCTACTTTCATGACACCACTACCTGTGCAGGAGTTGCCTCCAAAATTACAACGTTTGTGCAATTGTGTACCAGCTATCTGGATAATCAATTCCATAACTCTTCTATTTTATAATACTCCCTTACTTCCGGCCTGAATATGTGAACCATTATGCCTTGAAAATTCAAAACCACCCAATTGCCTTCATCCATACCTTCTACATCTATTTTATCATGTGGCTTGAGGCTTTTTATTACGTGCTCAGCTAAAGCTTTAACGTGACGGCTTGAATCACCAGATGCAATAATCATATATTTTGCAATAACGGTTTTATTCTGCACATCAAAAGTTACTATATCATGACCTTTATTTTGATCTATTATCTCTTCAATTGTACTTCTTATCGATTTCATATCGCTAAGCATTGTTTACAGGTTATATGATTCATTTATAATTATATACTCAAAATTTCTAAATATGAACTATTTTCAACGCAACTACTTGTTAAAGGTATTACCTGCATCTATTTTATCATCATGTTTTTAGCATGTACAATGTATATACTTTTTATATAATTGAAAATAGCTTTTTACTAGTATTCATTATGGGCAAGACTCTCATCTACTTAATCGGCTTTCCAGGCAGTGGTAAGTTTACTACTGCAAAGGAACTGTGTAAAATCATTGGTGCAGTAATAGTAAGCAACAATCTATTCAATAATATTATATTTGATATTGTTAAATTACAAAACGCTGAAGTTCCAGATGACCTATGGGAAAAAATTTTTGCAGTTAGGGAAAATGTATTAGCAATACTGGAAAAACACTACGTAAAATCAAAACATTATATATTTACAAATGAATTGATAGAGGGTGATCCCTATGACCAAAGATTATATAACTCAGTGGTAAATTTAAGTAAAAAAATGGACATGGAAATTTTTTCTGTAGTATTACATTGTAATAATGAAAAGCTAGTAAGACGTGTCCAATCAGAAGAGAGATATCAGGAAAATAAAATTACTGATCCGGATTTTGCTATAAAGAAAATTGAAGGGAAAAGGCTATTTATACCTGAGGGTTCGCTTGAAATTGATAACTCGAACTTGAGTGCAAAGGAAGTTGCAAAGAAAATTGTTGAAGAGATGAAGAAAGAAAAAAATGGAAAATTAATTAAAACTTCTGTAACAAATCATTTAAAAACAGAGCGTACTCGTGGTTGAGCAGAAAGATAAGTACCGTCCTTGTGTTGGCATAATGCTATTTAACAGACAAGGACATGCCTTTATTGGAAAACGCTTTGATAGCGATTCTTACTGGCAGATGCCACAAGGAGGTGTTGATGATGGTGAGGAACTGGAACAAGCAGCGTTACGTGAGTTGCTAGAGGAGGTTGGTACTAATAAAGTAAAGGTTATAACTAAAAGCAAGGATTGGATATACTACAACTTGCCTGAAGAAGTTATACCAATATGCTGGAATGGAAAATATTCTGGTCAAAAGCAAAGGTGGTTCTTAATGAAGTTTTGCGGAGAGGATGAGGACATTGATATTAATTATACTGGTCATCCAGAGTTCAAAGAGTGGCGTTGGCAAGGTATAGATAGTTTAGTAGCCAGTGCTATATCATTTAAAAAAGAAGTTTATAAAACAGTGATAGAAGAGTTTTCTTCTATAATAAAAGCCTCAACAATAAGCTCATGATAGTAGATTCTCATTGCCACTTGATTTATTTTTCTGACGATGAAATACCAAAAGTAATTTCAAGGGCAGAGCAAAATGGTGTAAAGGTTTTGCATAACATATGCGTAAGCATTGACGATGTTCCTAAGTTATTGAAAATTTCTTCATCCTATGATCAGGTCTACTCCTCTGTTGGTATACATCCGCTTGATGTTGCTATAGAAAACGGTGAGTGTATACATGTTGATGAATTAGTTGAATTTACCAAGAACCAAAAGGTAATTAGTATCGGTGAAACCGGGTTAGATTTTTATAAATCTGACAACAAAGACAATCAGAAAAAAAGTTTTGCATTACATATAGAAGCGTCAAGAATAACTGGACTACCTTTAGTTATTCACACAAGAAGCGCTGATAATGAGATGATCGATATGTTAAGGTCAGAAATGAAAGCCGGTGCTTTTAGTGGAGTAATGCACTGCTTTGCTTCCTCTAAAGAACTTGCTTATCAATCTATAGATCTGGGGTTATATATTTCATTTTCTGGAATTATTACTTTTAAAAATGCGAGCTTACTCAGAGAAATTGCACAAAATGTACCACGCGAGCGTGTTTTAGTCGAAACTGATGCACCATATCTATCACCTCAGCCTTATAGGGGAAAAAAGAATGAACCAGCAATGGTGAAATACGTTGCTGATTGTTTGGCAGAGTTGTGGAATGAGTCACCAGAACAAGTAGCGAAGGTAACCACAAGCAACTTTTTTAGGCTGTTTGAGCTATAAAGAAGCTCTATAAAACCATTAATTTGCTTATGAACCTAAAGATTTCACCAGCTCTCTCACCGAGTTTACAGACTTATTAAACATTTCTTGTTCACTATCATTCATTTTAACTTCTAGGATCTTTTCAATTCCGTTTTTTCCAATAATTACAGGAACACCAATAAACAAATCTTCTACACCATATTCACCATTAAGGTAAGCAGCACACGGTAATATGCGCCTCTTATCTTTTAAATATGATTCTAACATGCATATAGCTGAAGATGCAGGAGCGTAGTATGCAGATCCAGACTTAAGCAGATCAACTATTTCTTTACCGCCATTGCGAGTGCGTTCAACTATTTCATCGACTTTTTTCTGTGTGATAAGACCCATATCGATAATTTGAGTAAGTGGAATTCCAGCAACTGAAGCACAATTGATTAGTGGTACCATAGTGTCGCCATGTCCTCCAAGCACAAAAGCAGATATATCTTCAACTGAGATATTTAACTCACTTGCAAGAAAGTAACGAAAACGGGAAGAATCAAGCACTCCTGCCATGCCAACAATCATATTAGTTGGAAGGTTTGAAAATTTATGCACCACTGAAACCATGGCATCCAAAGGGTTGGTAACCACTATTACAAACGCGTTTGGAGAATATTTTTTAATATTTTCGCCAACCTCCTTCATTACTTTAGCATTGGTTTGCAGGAGGTCATCCCTGCTCATTCCAGGTTTTCTAGCGATGCCAGCGGTTATTATAATTGCATCGGAGTTTTTTATATCTTCATACCTATTTGTGCCAGTAATATTGACATTAAATCCATCAATAGGGGATGATTCTGCTATGTCGAGTGCTTTACCTTGTGGTATTCCATCACTAATATCAAGTAAAACAACATCACCGAGTTCCCTTAGTGCAATCATATGGGTGAGAGTTCCACCGATATTTCCTGCACCGATTAAAGATATTTTTTTTCTTTGTACTGTCATTTTCTACTCCTTTGTATTTACTTTTATGGTTTTACCTTCCCAAGGCGATAAGCTATCAAACATACGAAAATCTTGCGGTAAATCTATAGGATTATACACAACCTTTTTTGTCTCTATATCATATCTTACTTCCTCATAACCAGTGAGAGGGAAATCTTTTAACATTGGATGACCTTTGAATCCATAGTCTGTTAGAATCCTACGCAAATCAGGGTGATCAGAAAACTCTATTCCATACATATCAAACACTTCACACTCAAACCACAAAGCCGTACTAAATATCTTCGCTACACTTGGAGGCATGTCGCTTTCACATAACTGAAGCTTTATGTGTACTCTAATATTATGCACAATGCTGAGCAGATTGTATATTAGCTCGAAGCGCTTCTCTCTATTTGGATAGTCAACCCCAAAAATATCAACTAATAGTTCAAACCTACACTTTTCATCATCACGTAGAAAGAATAGGTGCTTTTCAATTTCATCTAAAGTTGAATATATTACAATAATGCCATCATCTTTTTGAATGCACTCGCATTTGGTCTTTTTTTGTATATACTTTGCAGTTTTATCCATTCCGAGTCCGTTTTATTTTGTTTTGTAGGCATAGCATTCCATATAGCAACGCCTCAGCGGTTGGTGGGCATCCAGGGACATACACGTCAACTGGCACAATTCTATCACAGCCTCGGACTACTGAATAAGAGTAATGGTAATAACCACCACCATTTGCACAACTTCCCATGGAAATAACATACTTCGGGTCTGCCATTTGATCATAAACCTTGCGCAATGCTGCTGCCATTTTATTAGTTAGTGTGCCAGCAACAATCATCACATCTGATTGACGTGGGCTTGCACGAAACATTATACCATATCTATCAAGATCATAACGGCTGGATGCAGTATGCATCATCTCAACTGCGCAACATGCAAGACCAAATGTCATTGGCCACAATGAACCAGACCTTGCCCAATTCATTACATAATCTGTTAAATCACCAAATTTAGTGACAAGAAACCCTTCTTTTTTATAACGAGCCCAGTCATCATTAGATAGAATTTGATTTGTCATAAACTACTCCCACTCTAATGCACCTTTACACCATTCATAGATAAAACCTATAGTGAGTATTGCAAGAAATACCATCATAGACCAAAATCCACCATAGCTTATCTTAGATAAAGAAACAGCCCAAGGAAAAAGAAAAGCAATTTCTAAGTCAAATATTATAAATAATATTGAAACTAGATAAAATTTAATGTCAAAATTTTTTCTTGCACTGGATAGTGGATTGAAGCCACACTCATATGTGGAAAGCTTTTCACCATCTGGCTTACTCACTGCAAGAAACATAGGCAATATAACTAAAGCAAAAGATACTACAATTGATACGCAGATAAAGATTACTATGGTTAAATATTCGCTCATTTAACAAAACATATAACACTATGAGTTTACATGCTTTCCTAACTTTTTACCACCTAAAATATGCACGTGAAAGTGTGGTACAACCTGCTCTCCATTTTCACCGTAGTTAGTGACTAATCTATATCCTGTTTTTTCTAGATTATATTTGTGTGCTATCTCTCTTACAGTTTTGAAGAAATCCGCTATTTCCTCTTCAGGAGCTTTTAGAATGAAATCATCACATGAAATATATTGATTTTTTGGTATAACTAAAATATGAACTGGTGCGTCAGGGTACTTATCATGAAAAGCTAGTACATTTTCATTTTCATGTACCTTCTCACAAGGTAACTCACCTCTTAATATTTGAGCAAAGACGTTATCGCTATCATAAACTTCATTGCTCATATTTTAAGAGCGACCTTTCCCTCTTTCTTCGTTTTTCTCTACATTAGGTGTAGATAGTGGTTTCATCGCTTCACCAGAAACATCTTCAAGATTTAAAGAGCTTACAAGTTCCCTTACTTTTACCATGTCCTGCTGTTCTTTCAAAAAGGGTTCTATTCCACTCACCCTTTTTCCAGTAATAACTCCTGGTTGTAAGTGATACATATCCCCAGGAACAGTGAGACTATGATGTCTTTCCTCTATTTTTTTAGCTTCACTCATAATACTCCCCTATAACTTATTTTTACATTCCACAACTTTGCGACTTACCTGGCTTTATAGCTTCTTGCGCCCATTTTTTCTCACCTGAAGCTATAGTTACTGAAGGCTGACCAGCCTTTAGTAACCCTTCGCTATTTGTAAGTCCTGCAGGTTTCGTAGCTTCTGATGACTGCTTTTGATTATCATATTCCTTATACAATTTTTCCGCAGTACCATACAGCAATTTTAAGTCTGTGTGAACTTTAAATTCTCCACCAGTAATTTTTGCTAGATCTTTAAGGTTACCGTCAACTTTTTGTTTAATTTCTTCAATAGCAAGCTTCTTTATCTCCTCTGGACTCTTTCCTTTGTTTTTAGAGTCAGTTTTAATGTCTTCAATTATTTTCTTAACATCAACTTCAATTACAATTTTATTTTCTTCTCTATGTACAGTGATGTTTGAATACTCACTTTTTAGTGCTTTTATTTTATTCAATTGTTCATCATCCAAATAAGGTATATCTCCCGTCAGAGTTCTTGACACTAAAAAACTTACCTTTCCTATCCCTTTCTTTTGCTCTGTTATTTGTACACCAAGATCCTTACTAGCCTGTGTGGTTTCTGCAGGTGGATCATATTCCCTTTCTTCTTCAGGTACATCTATACCAACAGCTTTCTTTAACGAAACTGTAGCATCATGTTTCATTTCACCCGTTGAAGCAAACGGCTTCTTTATAGGGTAAATAAGTGCTTTAGGCACAAGAGCAAACACCCGACCTGCAGCTTCTACACCTGTTTTAACTGCTCCGCCTATCTTAGCCCAAATAGATTCTGCCATACATACCTCCAAGGTAGTTTCCATAACTAAATACATTTTAATTATAGACGAAAAAATTTAAACTTCTATATCCATTATAAGATAGAATTATAGGGATTGCAACCATTATTTGCACATTGTCTAAAACATGTAGTATTTTCGCTACTTTTATTGTTCAATTTATTATAAAAAATACTCTAAATTATGTTTAAATGGAACACAAATAATATCATTGATGCAACTGGCGGAAGAGACGTAAATGGTTGTAATTGGATACATAGCTCAAATATTTCAACGGACACAAGAAGCATAAAAAAAGGTGATTTATTTATTGCCCTCAAGGGAAAGAATTTTGATGGCCATAATTTTTTGCATGAAGCGTTTTTAAAAGGGGCTGTCGCTGCAATAGTGAGTGAGGGTAAATATAAAAGTTTCCCTCTCATGGTTGTACAAGATACCCTGAAAGCTTTGCACGATATGGCATCATACTACATTAGAAATGTTCTTATTGATGCTAAAGTTATTGCAGTTACAGGCAGTGTCGGGAAAACCACTACAAAGGATATGCTGCATACTGTTTTATCGCAATATGGGGTGTCCCATGCAAACGAAGGTAACTTAAATAATAATATAGGATTGCCTTTGACAATTCTGAAAGCTCCAAAAAACTGCCAGTACTTAATTCTTGAAATGGGAATGAATAAAGCTGGTGAAATAAAAGAATTATCAAAAATTAGTAATCCGAATATTGCAGTTATTACCAACATCGAACCTGCACATACTGAAAATTTTTCATCACTATTTGACGTTGCACAAGCGAAGTTAGAAATTCTGTATGGTATGAAAAATAACGGTACTTTGGTTTTAAGCAGAGATAATAAATATTATGATTATCTCTCATCACACGCCAATAGAAATGTAATAAGCTTCGGTAAAGATAAAAATGCTGAAGTTTGTTTACTAAACTTAATAAGAAACGATGAATCTTCTGTCATTTCAGCACTATCTTCTGTCATCCCAGTGCTTGACTACTTGGATCCAGGAAGTTCAATTGCAAATGAGCATATCAGACGGTTGTATAATAAAGACTGGATTCCAGCGTCACGCGCTGGAATGACATCAAACCGAGTTGCTAATAGATTAAGTTTAAAAATCAGGCTGAGTGATAATCAAATTATAAACTGTAATTTACGTGTACAAGGTGAGCATTTTGCTTATTCGCTACTTGCTGTTGCAGCAGTTGTGCAAGGCCTCGGACTTGATTTATCAAAATTACCACTTGCACTTAAGAATTTTAGTGTAGCGAAAGGTAGAGGCAATATTCATAAGGTCAAATACAATAGAAAATATATACATTTAATTGATGACTCCTATAACGCCAGCCCTGCTTCGATGAAAACTGCGATAAAAACTTTGAGTACATATTCTAATCAGAGAAAAGTAGCTTTGCTTGGTGATATGTTGGAACTTGGTGATGAAAGCATAGAGTTTCATACAGATTTGGTTAAGATTATCACAGAAAATAATATAGATAAAGTTTATACAGTTGGTAAATTTATGTTAGAATTGCATGAGCTTTTGCCAGATAATATAAGAGGCACGCATTTTAATGATTCTAATCAATTGAAAAGTGATTTAGCTAACATTATTCAGAATAATGACGCAATTCTAGTTAAAGGCTCACGAGGAATGAAAATGGATCTTATTGTACGAGAATTCGTAATAAAATATTAAGCGGAATCATTGTATTAATTTGCAGTAACAAATTATTAGGAACTTTAATTGTGACAAAACGTGTAATTATTTTTGGTGGAACGGGGTTTATAGGGAAACACATCGTAAGACGCTTGGCAGCAGAAGGATATTTAATAAAGATATTCACTCGTAATCAGGAAAAAGCTGCTTGTTTAAAATTGTGTGGCAATTTAGGACAAATATCAATATTTAAAGGCGATTTTTTTGATGAAAAATCAGTTCTGGATGGTATAGAAGAATGTGATGTAGCTATAAACTTAGTGGGAATATTATATGAAGCAAAAAAGCACGATTTTTACGCTGTTCACGTTAAAATAGCTGAAAGGATAGCAAAAGCTGCAAAAATGAAAAATGTACCTATGGTGATACATTTTTCTGCTATGGGAATAGAAAATAGCAAGTTGTCAAAATATTCCAAAAGTAAATTGGAAGGTGAAAAAGCTGTAACTTCAGCATTTCAAAAAGCAATAATAATTAGGCCAAGCCTTGTATTTGGTAAAGAAGACAACTTCTTTAATAAATTTGCAAGATTAGCAACTATTCTTCCTTTCTTACCACTAATTGGCAATGGAACAACTAAATTTCAGCCAATATGTGTAACAGACTTAGCTGAAGTGGTATATCGTATTATCAGTTTTAATAAGCAAGACAAGAAAATTTATAACATGGGTGGACCAAAGGTTTACTCTTTCAAAAGCTTATTGAAGTTTATTCTGAATGTTACTAACAGAAAGTGTTTGTTGATCAATGTATCTTTTCCAATGGCAAAGTTAATAGCTTTCTTTTTAGAAAATAAAATTATTTCTATGCTGTTAAAACCAATAACCAGAGATACGAACCCTATGCTTACTCAAGATCAGGTGAAAGTTATGATGAATAGTTCAATCGAAAAGTCAGTTGACCTTGAAACAATGAAGGTTCGACCATTAGCAATTGAAAATGTGGTGCCAGAGTACTTGAAGATTTATAGAAAATATTGATAAAAGAGTGTGCCCGGTGGGATTCGAACCTACGACCCACAGCTTAGAAGGCTGTTGCTCTATCCAGCTGAGCTACGGGCACACAACATATATAAAATGCTTCTTAGTACAAGTGAAGTCAAGTACTTCGTGTGAATATGATGTTTATCTTGCGACACCTTGTCATTGCAGTTGTGTGTCGCGCGCTGCCAAAATTGGATGCGAGAAGTCTATTTATTTTAGAAAATATTATATAGAAACTTACTTAACAAACTCCGCCAGCGCCCTTATCATGGCACTAAGAGTATTTCTGACTCAAAACTTGTTTTTGATCCGCGCGGGCTCAACAACAAAATCCAGTAAAAAAACTCAGGTGTTTATTAGCGGATTATATAAAATTATAGCGGCTGCATGTCTTTTAAATTTTTTCTACATTCAGCCAAATCGCGCTTAAACTAAGCGTCAGCACATTATTACAGCGCCAATTTAAAGCATTAGAGAGTCAAAACTCGCACTACGGGGTTTCTTTGCCTTTTTTTTTATTTGGTAAGTTTCTTAAATATTTATGGATAAACGACAACCGTCATCCCGTTACTTGTTAGCGGATGAGATACCGTGACGGTATGACGGTTCGCGGCGGGATGACAAGAAAGGAGCAACAGAATGACAGAGAGTAATGCAAGAAAATAATTGGATTTTTTGTAATGCTACGGAGTGGCTTTGTTGCATCGCTCTTCGGATAGTAGGTAACGTACAATAAATTCATGAAGCTATCTCAAACTTAG
>NZ_JAPQLG010000080.1:0-4757 GCF_028982005.1 Wolbachia endosymbiont of Drosophila bocki
AAAAAATTTGGAGAGAAATTTTATACACTATCGCTGATATTTTTCCTTAAGTTGACGCCATTGCCTGAACACTTACCTAATGATGAAGCTATCGAAAACATAGCAAAGAGACTTCAAAAATCTATAGACGATGCAAAAAAGCACAAGGTCATGTTTAGTGTTGATGTATTCCAAGGAGAAAAAAGTCATCAATAATAGATTATTCGATACTGATCTTATACCACCTCATGGAGCAAGATAAAAATGTTACTGAGACTGGAAAAGAAAAACTACGGCCTCTTATGTTAGAAATGTTTAATCTAGTTTCAACAGGCACTGATGTGAGCCAAGAAGTTCGGAGATTATTGCCAGAAGATATACTGAGAGAACGCGGCGAATATTTGTCACGTCTAAAACAAATTGTAAGTGATAGTATTGAAAATGACAAAAAAAAGGAATTGTAGTAGAAAGAGATAATAAATTTTATTATGTACAGTGTCCAGAAAAAAGTGTGATCACTCCTGCAAAATTTATGAACTCCCCGGAATTTAAGGACTTAGAATATGGTGCATTGCGAATAGGAGAAGGAGATAATCTAATCTGAATAAAAAGCTGGCAATATCATGATATGCAAGGCAAAGTAAAAATGACCTTTAGGGTAGGCGATGAAAAGATCGAAATGATTTTATCTTCTGAAAAAGCTGAAAGTTTTGGTAAAATAATGGTACATATGGATGACAAAAGTTGTGAAATCTTCTCAAAGTACCTAAAAGAGCTAGAAAAAGAACCTCGTATAAGCAAGGTTGTTGAAGCTGCTAAAAGTTTTGCACAAACGAAAAGCAGTGCAGTTAGTCCACCTCTTTCTAATATGAAAAGTGTTGACACATCGCAACATTTTCAAAGTAGTGACCATGAATCACCAGAGCACTAACAATTATCATACATACATTGTTGCATATAGCAATAGTGTATGTGTATAGTTAGTAGGGTTTGTAAACTTAATAAAGTCTACAACTAATTTGAAAACTACTTTATTGTATGCAAGACTTTAAAATACTAGAAAATCTAAAAACCAAAGCACTAGAAGCTGAAAAAGGAGGCGGTTCTGACAGGATTACCAAACAACATGAAAAAGGGAAATTAACTGCTAGAGAAAGGCTCAGTATATTGCTCGATGAAAGTTCTTTTGCAGAATACGATAAATTCGTAAAACATCATGCAAATGATTTTGGCATGCAAAATGCTAATTTTTTAGGTGATGGGGTAGTGATTGGTCATGGTACTATTTATGGCAGAAAAGTTTTTGTTTATTCTCAGGATTTTACTGTCTTTGGTGGTTCACTTGGTGCGTCACATGCAAAAAAAATATGCAAAATTATGGACATGGCAATTAATTCCAGAGTTCCAATTATCGGACTAAATGATTCTGGTGGAGCCAGAATTCAGGAAGGAGTAAATTCTCTTGCTGGTTATGGAGAAATTTTTCAAAGAAACGTAAATGCATCGGGTGTTATACCACAAATTTCTTTAATTATGGGCCCATGTGCAGGAGGTGCAGTTTATTCCCCAGCATTAACTGACTTTACTTTCATGGTGAAAAACAGTTCATATATGTTTATAACCGGGCCAGATGTAGTAAAAAAGGTTACCTACGAAGATGTAAGTTTCGAAGACCTCGGTGGAGCAAAAATTCATACAAGCAAAACAGGAGTAGCGGATTTTGCATTCAATAATGATGTTGAAATGCTGCTAAAAATGCGTGAATTCTTTACTTTCTTACCAGCAAATAATCAAGAATCACCAAAATCTGCACCAATCTGTAATGATGTTGACGACATTGATGAATCCTTAAACACTCTAATTCCTACCAATCCTAATACTCCTTATGATATGTATGAACTCATTGAAAAAGTTTGTAATGAAAGGAATTTCTTTGAACTGAAACCTGATTTTGCTCGTAATATCATAACTGGTTTTGGTAGAATTGGAGGAAATACTGTCGGTATTGTTGCAAATCAACCTATGCACCTTGCAGGATGTTTGGATATTGATTCTTCAAGAAAAGCTGCGAGGTTTGTAAGGTTTTGTGACGCATTTAACATTCCGATCATCACACTTATTGATGTTCCAGGATTTTTGCCGGGTACAAATCAAGAATACAATAATATAATACAACACGGAGCGAAACTGCTTTACGCTTACGCTGAAGCGACCGTGCCGAAAATTAGCCTTATCACTAGAAAAGCGTATGGTGGTGCATACATTGTTATGAATTCGAAACATCTAAAAGGTGATATAAATTATGCCTGGCCAACTGCTGAAATAGCTGTGATGGGCCCTGAAAGTGCAGTTGAGATTATATTTCGACACGAAAAAGATCAGCAAACGTTAATTAAAGAATACAAAGAAAAGTTCGCTAATCCATTTTTTGCTGCATCACATGGATACATTGATGACATTATAGTGCCAAGTAAAACAAGGTATCACTTTTATAAAGCATTAGAGCTACTCAAAAACAAGAAGGTAGAAAGGATATGGAAAAAGCATGACAACTTACCTCTTTAACTTTCTTTTAAGCCTTGCTTACAAGTTATGCAATATTATAAGTATAATCAGTGTGCCGTTACCAAGATTCGAACTTGGGACCTCGTCATTACCAATGACGTACTCTACCACCTGAGCTACAACGGCAAGTTCACACATTATGATAATGAATAACATAAAAAAAAATAAGGAAAAAGAAGAAGAGAGAAAAAGATTAGCGAAAGCTTTAAAGCAAAATATTTTAAAAAGAAAAAAGCAGCAACAGAGTAGACAAGATGCCAGAATTACCGGAAGTGGAAGTAATCTCTAATTTTTTGCTTGATAAAATTAAAAACAAGCAAATTAGTAATGTCATAGTTAATAATTGGAATTTACGTGCCCCAATAACAAAAAATATTGATGATGTGCTAAAGGGCAGAGTCATAAATGATATTAAACGTAGAGGTAAGTACATAATCTCGAATACAGATGATAGTATGGCTGTCATCATACATCTTGGCATGAGCGGAAAGCTTATATATGCTGACCACGATCAAGTGCGGAATAAGCACGATCACGTGGTATTTTTATTTTCCGATAATACTTCAATAATCTTTAATGATCCAAGAAGATTTGGATTAGTTATTACTTTAAGCAAAGAACAAGAAATAAATTTTTTTGACGGTTTCGGAATAGAGCCCCTCACGGATGAATTCAGTGGAGATTATTTACAGGAGTTGCTGAAAAACAAAAAAGTGAATATCAAATCAGCATTAATGGATAATAAATTAATAGTTGGCGTAGGGAATATATATGCTTCTGAAAGTTTGTTTAGAGCCCGCATATCACCACTCAGATCAGCAAAAGACTTGACCTATAGAGAGTGCGAAAAACTTGCTGCTGAAATAAAAAATACTCTGAGTGATGCAATTGCTGCAGGCGGTTCAACACTGAAAGATTATGCACAGCCATCTGGATCTGCTGGATACTTTCAAAATAACTTTTACGTATATGGTAAAGTTCAAAAACCTTGCAAGATTTGCAATAATATCATAACACTTATACGACAAAATGGCCGTAGCACTTATTTTTGCAACGCGTGCCAGAATTAAGATTTTATTTTTTGATATGATATTTTCACCCGAACAAGATCCGTTTGATTTATTTTCAAAGTGGTATAAAGAAGTACTTAATTCTCCGTGTAAACAACCAACTGCAATGACGCTAGCAACTTGTAGCAAAGACTACATTCCATCTGCAAGAGTAGTATTACTAAAGGAATATAGTAAAGAAGGTTTTGTGTTTTTCACTAACATAAACAGTAAAAAAGGGAAAGAATTGACTGAGAACCCCAAAGCTGCGTTAGTGTTTCATTGGATAGAATTTGCTAGGCAAGTACGAATTGAAGGGGAGATTAAACTTCTAAACGATGAAAGAACTGACAAATACTTCTCTTCTCGAGCGCTGGGTAGTCAAATTAGCGCATGGTGCTCAAAACAATCGAGCATTCTGAAAGATTGGCAAGATTTTGAGCAAGCTATAAAATTGAAGGAAAAAGAATTTCACAATACACAAGTTTCTCGTCCTGATTTTTGGGTGGGATTTTGCGTAATCCCAAAAGTAATTGAATTTTGGCAAGAAGGTGAATATAGGAAGCATATTAGATTTAGATACACTCTTGTTGAGGGAAGCGATTGGAAAGTGGAACAACTATATCCTTAAAAATGGTTGCGGGAGTAGGATTTGAACCTACGACCTTCAGGTTATGAGCCTGACGAGCTACCGAGCTGCTCCATCCCGCGTCGTTGCTTATTTAGTTATTATATATACAAATAATGAAAAAAGAAAAATAAAATTTCACCACATGCAAATATCGACACACTTATTAACTTTTCTTGACATAATAGTTAGTTATATACGTAACAATCTGCGCAATGAACAATATAACTTGATACTGTGGTTTCCTGTTTTTCAGTGTGTAGGAATTCTAACCTATTTTTCCCTAAGTTTTGAACCAAGCTGCATATCTATTTTTCTTTTGCTTTTACCCACACTAATTTTGATTGCGATATTGTATAAAAGGTACGCGATATTGTGTATCGCTTTAATTGCAGTGCTCATAGGATTTACAGCTAGTAAATTAAGAACAGCTTTAGTTGATACTCAAATTCTTGATAAAGAGAGATATGTAAGAACCTGTTTAAAATCTTCGTAATAGGAGAGAAATGAAGGAAAGGACAATCATTTGCAAGCTG
>NZ_JAPQLG010000081.1:0-838 GCF_028982005.1 Wolbachia endosymbiont of Drosophila bocki
CCAGCTTGCAAATGATTGTCCTTTCCTTCATTTCTCTCCTATTACGAAGATTTTAAACAGGTTCTAAGAGCCTATTCTAACTGCTTTCTGACTGTTCAATGAATGTATGCTTGCAATATTAGGGGAACTCATAGAGGAATTAGGTATATGTCCTTTTTTAGCTTTTTCTGTTAATTGATATTCGTTTACTCCTCCTTGAGTTTGATTACACATTCCCTGATCTGGAGATAAAAATTTATCTCTTATGCTTAATGCCAGTTGTAACTCTTGAATCTTATTTGAAAAACATTTCATTTTAGCCTCTGTTAATTTTCCTGTAACAATTTCTTTAAGCAATTCTCCTGAGTCGTTATTATTATTATTCTTGCTATTAAAGCTGTGCAAGATAGAGTCTACAATCTTATTTACCCCTTCTTGTTTGTTAAATTCTAATTTTTTTACGCATTTTCTAACAGAAGGTGACAACTTGGCCTTTAACGTGTCATCTCGTAGTTCTTTACCCATATTTTTTCCAATGTTACAACGTTCGTTGACAACTTCTTTAACCTTAGCTTCTATGATCTCCCTTGCGGATTGTTTCAAATTACTTTCTAATAATTCAAGCAGCTTACTGCTTTCAAATTTGCCATCATCTTGATTTGATAGAGACTTTATAGTTTCATTAAGCACGTTATGGCAAAAGTGTTTCTTTTCAAATTCAGAAAAACTTTTTTTCAACTCTTTATTTTTATCAGATAAAAATTTATCGCAATTCTCATTCCCACGAAGCTTAGAACCTGTTTAAAATCTTCGTAATAGGGGAGAAATGAAGGAAAGGACAATCATTTGCAAGCTGGTG
>NZ_JAPQLG010000082.1:0-4453 GCF_028982005.1 Wolbachia endosymbiont of Drosophila bocki
GCTAGCGATGCAACAAAGCCATTCCAGTGTCAAGCACTGGAATGACACCATTTGCTGTGCAGTTTACCTTCAAAAATGAATGTTCGTACAGCTATGGAATAAATCGCGGTATGACGGTTCGCAGCGGTATAATAACTCGTCACCCCGCTACTTGTTAGCGGCTGAGATACCGCGGCGGTATGACGTAGAAGCTATACTTTTATACTCACCAACTCAGTATCCAATCTGGATCCAAGTGGTCAAGCTATTCGGATGACACCCTCATAAAGTGAAATGAGATCCCGCTAACACGTAGCGGGATGACGGGAAAAGAGGTACTGGGAGACATCCTTCCTGGTAGACCCAAATCACAATGTTCGCACAGTTGTGCGTCACGCGCTGCCGAATACTGTATGGTTATACGAGAAAAATTAAGGCTTAAAAGGAATTTTAAGTATCAGGACTCAAGGTTTTTATTCCTTCTTAATAAAACATAAAAAGCCCCTTTACCACCATGTTTTTTCGTAGCTTGTTGATAGTATAGAACCATATGCTGGATTTTAGTGTCATTTAACCATTTATTTAAGTTACTCTTTATAGTGTCTGTTTTATTTGTTGCACTGCCGTATCCCGTAATTACCAATAAACATCTATTTCCTGCTCGATAATTTTTGATAATAAAATCTATCAATTTACAGTAAGCATCCTCCATACTATAGCCGTGCAAATCGAGCTTATCGCTTATAAAATATTTACCCCTATCAACTTTTGACTTTGTATTTTTGTCAAGACAAAATGATGAGTTACCATCATTGGTATTAAGAAAATTCCTTTGTAAGTCGGAGGTACCTTTATCAACCATAGACTTTATATTTACTTTATGATCAACTTTCAAAGTAACTTTTCCACATTCTATTGGCTTAACATTTTTTTGCCAATCCAACTCATCGTCCGACATAAACGCATTAATCGAATTGTATAATTTTACAACAATATCCAAACATAGTAAAATGTTGCTTATTCTATAAAAACCCGATTTTCGATAATACGATGAAATCGTCAAAAACTAATGAGAATTTTTGGCTGTATGGAAAGCACACCTGCATGTCAGCACTGAAGAATAAAAATAGGCAGTGTATAGAACTGTTAGTAACAGAAAATTTCTATAGAGAACATGAAAAAGAAATTAGGCAATGTGTAAATAGTAAGGACATTAAAGTTCGATTAGTAGAAAACAAAATACTTAATGACGTTTTATCTAAAGGTGCTAACCATCAAGGAATTGCTTTAAATGTTGCCCCTATTCTTTATAACTTAAGCATCGAAGAAGTAGCTGAAAGCTCAAACGACAGCTCTACTATAGTCATTTTAGATCAAGTCACTGACACGCACAATATTGGGTCGATTTTAAGAACTTCAGCTTGTTTTAATGTCAACGCATTGGTTTTACCACATAACCATTCACCGAGTGAAAATGCATCTATTGCAAAAGCAGCAAGTGGGGCTTTAGATATTGTTCCGCTAATATACGTTACAAATATAGTAAAAACTATGCAGTATTTAAAAAAGGTCGGCTACTGGTGTTACGGGTTTGATTGCAATTCTAAAGAAAATATAGATGAAATAAAGAGTCTTGAGAAAAAAAGAGTAATGATTTTTGGTTCTGAAGAGAAAGGAATGCGGAGGTTAGTTAAAGAAAATTGTGATTATCTTTTAAAGATCCCAATATCAAACGTAATTGACAGCTTAAATGTTTCAAATGCAGCAGCAATAGGCCTATATTCTATTTATATTAAAACAAATGCCAGTGCATAGCTGTTTATAATAAAAACACTTGATAAAAATATGGTTTTATATTATAACGTGTTAGGTAATGGATAAAAGGAGTTATATTATGTCTTATATGAGAAATGAACAGGATATTCGCTCTCAAGGCGTTTATTATAGCGCTGGGCTTAGAAATTACCTAACTAAAGTATATAATTACATGGCTTTAGCTTTGGGCGTCACAGGGCTTGTTGCATTTTTAACAGTATTTTCTGGTCTTTTTCAAGTAATTTATTCTAATCCCGTTCTATCGCTTGTGGTAATGTTATCTCCGGTTGCATTGGTGTTCTACATGTCTTATAGAATTCAACACCTAAGTGCTCAGTCTGCCGTTACTATATTTTTCTCGTTCTCAGTGTTAATGGGGCTTTCCTTATCTTATGTTTTTATAGTTTATACTGCAGAAAATATAGCAAGGGCGTTTTTCATTACATCAATCATGTTTGGCTCTATGGCTTTATATGGTAATACCACAAAAAGAGATCTTACAAGTATGGGCTCTTTCTTGATTATGGGAGTTTGGGGGTTAATCATTGCGTCTATGGTAAATTTATTTCTTGGAAGTAGTCCTCTCCACTTTGCAATATCGTTCATATCAGTAATAGTCTTTACCTTAATGACTGCGTATGATGCTCAAAGAATCAAGGACGTTTATTATAAACATAATGACGGATCAGAAGTTGCTACTACTAAATTGGCAATACTCGGTGCAACTAATCTTTATTTTGACTTTATTAATATATTTCTCAATCTACTCAGGTTACTTAACTTGTTCAACAATAGGGATTAGATGTTTTCCTTTTTAAGGAAAGGCAGTAAGAATTCTATAGTTTTCTTTTTAGTATCTTTAGTTGTGTCGATGATATGTCTTGCATATGCATCGGTACCTCTATATAGCATTTTCTGTAAAGCTACTGGGTATGGTGGCACAATAAGAAAAGTAACTAATGCAACAACAAATATAACTAACCAAAAGATCAGGGTTCACTTCAATGCTGATATAATGTCCGATCTACCTTGGGAGTTTAAATCAGAAACTCACTACGTTGATGTAAACATAGGAGAACAAAGTTTAGCTTTTTATTACGCAAAAAATCTATCTGATCAGCCTTCATTTGGAATGGCGGTGTATAACGTTACGCCTTTCAAAGCAGGTAAGTATTTCAATAAAATTGCATGCTTTTGTTTTGAAGAACAAATGTTGCTACCAAAACAAAAAGCAGCTATGCCCGTATCTTTCTATATAGATCCTGAGATAATGCTTGATAACAACACAAAAGATTTGAGCGAAATAACACTATCATACACATTTTTTAAGCTTAAGTAACAGAATGTTTGCAAACCGTGTCATTTCAGTAATCAATAGGGTGTCATCCGAGTAGCTGACACTGGGATGACAGGAGGTAACGCAAGAAGTCTATTGATTGTGAAAACAATAGCTTTGCAAAATATTAATTATTAGATAACATAATTAAAGTTTTTATCTTACATTCATCATGGTTAGAGCTATACAAATAAAAAAAACTGGAGGACCAGAAGTATTAGAATTTGTAGATAAGAATATAGGTGAGCCAAAAGGCGAGGAAGTTTTAGTACGTCACACAACTATCGGCTTAAATCGTTATGATTTAGAGCACAGAAAAGGTACACGCAAAATTAAAAATTTACCATCAGCGCTTGGGGTAGAAGCAGTGGGAGTTATTGAAAAGCTTGGTAAAAAAATCGGTGATGGGTTGAAGGTTGGAGACAGAGTTGGATATTGCACAGCTCCTCCAGGGGCATATTGTGAAAAGCGCATTATACACCAGAAATATCTGATAAAAATTCCAGATGACATATCTGATGAAGTTGCTGCTGCAGTGCTGTTTAAAGGTATGACAGCTCACTATTTAGTTAATCAATCTTATAAAATCAGGCCTGGTGCTTTCGTGCTAGTTCATGGGGCTAATGGTGGCTTAGGACAAATAATATGCCAATGGGCAAAGGATAAAAAAGGTGTAGTGATAGGTTCTGTAAGCTCTGATGAAAAAATGAAGATAGCTTTACAAAGTGGCTGCACATACGCAATAAACTACAATGATAAAGACTTCGTTTCTAAAATTATGGAGATTACACAAAACAGAGGAGTAGGTGCAGTGTATGACCCCATAGGTTACGCTACAAGTAAGCTCTCTTTTGAATCTTTAGGCAGGTTCGGCATATACGTTTCCTATGGGCAGATATCAGGTAACGCTCCTATTAGTTTTTCTTTACTTAGTTCACGTTCGTTATTTGCAACTGGAACCTCAATATACCATTATAAGCATGATAGATTCACATTAGTGCTTACCACAATGGAAATCTTTGAGATGATAAGAAAAAAACTTTTAACTGTACGGATCAATAAAAAATATAAACTTGATGAAATAATTCAAGCCCATCGTGATATAGAAAATAGAAAAGCTAGTGGGTTAAATATTATCAAAATCTCTTAAGTAAATTAGTAATTTAAATTAACCATTCATTAAATTATATCAACTAGAGTTTCACATATTTAATTCTCCTTTTAGGGGAATTAAAAGCATATAGCTAAACTGACTTAGAACCTGTTTAAAATCTTCGTAATAGGAGAGAAATGAAGGAAAGGACAATCATTTGCAAGCTGGTG
>NZ_JAPQLG010000083.1:0-2925 GCF_028982005.1 Wolbachia endosymbiont of Drosophila bocki
GACAATCGTCATCCCGCTACGTGTTAGCGGGATCTATGTTAAGAGATACCGCGGCGGTATGACGTATAGAAACTAAAAAAGTTCTTTTTTAAAAAACTTAAGTTATACTTATAAGTATTTGATACTTTTTATAGTGATTATGTCGAGTTTAAGCTGCCTTTATGGTGATAATGCAGAATTTGTGGAAGAAATGTATAGCCGTTATTTGCAGGGTGATAAATCAATCGGGGAGGATTGGTATAGAATTTTTTCAAGCAATTTAGAAGTTAATAAAGCGGAGACCTGCGGTGCACAACATGTAACTAAGGTGGATGATTCAGTTTCTGGTTTAGCAAATTTTTTCAGATCTTACGGTCATTTTTTTGCGGATCTTAATCCGTTATCACCCAATGTGAATAAGGAAGTAGATTATCAGAAATATTCGAATCTATATCCGGCAAGTGACGCTGGAATCTATAGAGATATTTACTGCAAGAACATCGGTTTTGAATTTATGCATATCTCCTCTTATGAGGAGAGGATGTGGCTGCAGGAAAAGATCGAAAATCAAACCTATACGCTGAGTTCACAAGATAAAAAGGAAATACTGAGGCACTTAATTGAATCTGAGATGTTCGAGCAATTTCTCCATATGAAATTTCCTGGATATAAACGTTTTTCTATCGAAGGTGGGGAATCAGCTATCGTTGCAATTGAGAGAATCATTAGTGATTCTGCAGCTTTTAGTATTGAAGAAATAGTTCTTGGCATGGCTCACCGCGGACGACTCAATATTCTAACCAAAGTTATGGGCAAAGAATATGCGGCAATGCTATCTGAATTTCAAGGCAATCTTGCATATCCAGGTGGTCTTGAGGTGTCCGGTGATGTTAAATATCACCTTGGTTACTCTTCTGATCAAACACTTGCCGGTGGTAAGAAAATACATTTAAGTTTATGCCCTAATCCATCTCACCTTGAAGCGGTAAATCCGGTTTTGGCTGGAAGAATAAGAGCAAAACAGAATATAAGATCTGTGCTTGGCATATCAATTCATGGTGATGCGGCTTTCATCGGCCAAGGAGTGGTTGCTGAAACTCTAACCTTAAGCAATATTGAAGGTTATAAGGTAGATGGCATTGTGCACATTGTTATTAATAACCAAGTTGGTTTTACTGCTAATCCGTGTTGTGCGCGATCCTCTTTTTACTGTACTGATGTAGCAAAATCAATAGAAGCTCCAGTGTTTCACGTTAATGGAGATAACCCAGAAGCTGTGAGTTTTGCTACAAGTCTGGCGATGGAATATAGGCAGAAATTTAAAAAGGACGTAGTGATTGACATAATATGTTACCGCAAATATGGCCATAATGAAGGTGATGAACCGAATTTCACTCAGCCACTCATGTATAAGGTAATATCAAAGCATAAAACTCCAGGAACACTGTATGAAGAGAAGTTGATCGCAGAGAAAGTATTAAGTGGTGATGAGGTAAATAAATTGCGCAGTGAGTTCAGGGCAAGATTGGATAAAAGTCTTGCTGAATCAGCGGCTTATACTCCAAAAAAAGCTGACTGGTTTTGTGGAGTATGGTCAAAATTAAGAAAGGCAAGGTTGAACGATTTGAGCGAATACTATACAGATTCTGGTGTTCCGCCAGATGAGTTGAAAAAATTAGGTGTACATATAAATAGCAACATCCCAAGTAGCTTTAACATTAACAATAAGGTTAGAAAAATACTTGATGGCAGAATAGACAGCATAAATTCCGGTAGTAATATAGACTGGGCAACTGCCGAAAGTCTTGCGTTTGCATCACTGCTCACAGAAGGAATAGGAGTGCGTTTATCAGGACAAGACTCTGGTCGTGGAACTTTCTCGCACCGTCATTCAAGGCTTGTTGATCAGGTAACAGAAGAAGCGTTTATTCCGCTAAACAATATAAATGAAAAGCAAGCTCACTTTGAGGTCATAGATAGCGCTTTATCAGAGTATGCTGTAATGGGCTTTGAATATGGATATAGCCTTGATTCCCCATATTCACTAGTGCTCTGGGAAGGACAATTTGGTGATTTTGCAAATGGTGCACAAATTATGATCGACCAGTTTATCGCATCTGCAGAAACAAAGTGGTTGCGATCAAGCGGTCTAGTTTTGTTGCTGCCTCATGGTTATGAAGGACAGGGACCTGAGCATAGCTCCGCGCGTATAGAGAGATTTTTGCAACTCTGCGCAGAAGATAACATGCAAGTTGTTAATTGCTCTACTCCAGCAAATTATTTTCATGCTTTACGCAGGCAAATCCACAGAGACTTTCGCAAGCCTTTAGTAGTGTTTACACCTAAATCACTATTGCGTCATAAAAGAGCAGTTTCTAACCTATCTGACTTTGAAGGAAAATTCCTCACGGTAATCCCAGAATATAGAACAGATTTGGTTCTAAATGATAAAATACGTAAAGTTGTAATATGCAGCGGTAAAGTTTATTACGACATAATTGAAGTATGTGAAGCACAAAAAATAAACGATATAGCAGTAATACGTTTGGAGCAATTCTATCCATTTCCTGCCGATAAACTAAGTATTGAACTTGAAAAATACAAAAGCGCTGAAATTATATGGTGTCAAGAAGAACCAAAAAATATGGGAGGGTGGTTTTTTGTCAACTCATTGATAGAAGAAGTGTTGTCCAATCTCAATATTCAAGCAAAAAGACCTAAGTGTATCGCAAGACCTGCTGCTGCATCTCCTGCATGTGGTTATGCTAGTGTTCATGCTCAGCAACAAGAGGAGATTTTAAGACAGATCGCTTAGTATTTACAGTTATTGAAGCAGAAGTGGTGCTATAAAAGTAGCTGACACTTGAGTCCGGTTGGGCTTTGTTGCATCGCTACTTATGAAAGGCTAACTATAGTTAGAATTATAAGCAACCTATTGAAAATCTT
>NZ_JAPQLG010000084.1:0-6577 GCF_028982005.1 Wolbachia endosymbiont of Drosophila bocki
GTCAGTAGCCACCAGATTTTTTCAGTTCCTATGCAACAAAGCCATCCCAGTGTCAGGCACTGGGATGACATCATAGGGGCGCTGGGATGACACCCTCCTGCTAGACAATGTTCGTACAGTTGTACATCTACCATGCAAGTTACCTGAAAATTGCAATGTTCGTACACTTGACTACTTGGATCTAGTATGATTTAATTAACCAAGAAGTAGGCATGAAAAAATTATGTAGTGAACCAGTTTGCATAACACCAGGAGGAAAATATGGATAGAAGGACGAGAATAGAATCAGACAGCTTAGGGGAAGTAAAAGTACCAAGTGAACATTACTGGGGAGCGCAGACTCAGCGTTCTTTAGAAAATTTTAAGATTGGCACAGAAAAAATGCCAGAGCCTCTGATTAAAGCATTAGCAATAGTAAAACTTGCAGCAGCACATGTTAACATGAAGCAGGGTAGCATAGATAATAAGGTAGGGGACGCAATCTGCGCAGCCGCAAAGGAAGTAATAGATGGCAAATTTAATAATGAATTTCCGCTTGTTGTTTGGCAAACCGGATCCGGAACGCAGACTAATATGAATATGAATGAAGTGATCAGCAATCGCGCAATAGAGATTTTAGGTGGTAATTTGGGTAGTAAATCTCCGATACATCCAAATGATCATGTGAATTATGGTCAGTCGTCAAATGACACCTTTCCAACAGCAATGCATATAGCAGCAGCAGACCAGATAAACCGCTTGCTTATTCCAAATCTTGAAAAATTGCATAAGGTCCTGGATAATAAGGTTCAGGAATTTAAAGATATAATAAAAGTAGGACGTACTCATCTGCAAGATGCAACGCCCCTAACACTAGGACAGGAGTTCTCTGGCTATGCAGTCCAGATTAAAAAGGGGATAGAGAGAGTAAAATCAACTTTAAGTGATATATATGAGCTTGCACAAGGTGGCACTGCAGTTGGCACGGGACTCAATACTAAAAAGGGTTTTGCTGAAGATTTTTCAAGCCAAGTTGCAGAAATTACTAACCTTCCATTTACTTCAGCAGGCAATAAATTTGAAGCGCTAGCGGCAAATGATGCTTTAGTTGAGCTCAGTGGAACACTCAATACAGTAGCAGTCAGTTTAATGAAAATTGCAAATGATATAAGGTTGCTTGGTTCTGGTCCAAGATGCGGAATTGGGGAAATAATGTTACCGGAAAATGAGCCTGGTTCTTCAATTATGCCAGGTAAAGTGAATCCAACCCAGTGTGAAGCGGTGACTATGGTATGCACTCAAGTTATGGGAAATCATGTTGCTGTAACCATTAGTGGTTCAAACGGTCATTTTGAATTGAATGTGTTTAAGCCAGTGATAATTTACAATGTTTTGCAGTCTATAAGACTTTTAGCTGACGCAAGTTTAAGTTTTACAGAAAAATGTGTAGTTGGTATTAAAGCAAATGAAGAGAGGATAAAAGATTTACTGAATCAGTCGTTGATGTTGGTCACTATATTAAATACGCATATAGGGTACGACAATGCAGCAAAAATAGCGAAGCTTGCTTATAAAGAAAATATCACTCTAAAAGAAGCAGCAGCAAAACTTCAACTGCTCACTGAGGAAGAGTTTGAAAGGATAGTGAAACCAGAAGAAATGGTAAATTATTTGTAACCGCTCACACTTAATTCTTCAGTCTCACTAATAGAAAGGCCAGTAAACTTGACAATAGTGTTAACATCAACATTATTATCTTGCTTTGTCTACCTTATTTTGCCGCTCCCCTGAACGGATACGGTTTAAGACATAAGATCCTTTTTCATAGCTATACTACGTTATCCAGCGTCTGGGCACTGGTTTCTTGGTACTTATTCCGCAATAATTTTTCTTTCCTTCAATAAACTTTGCAGTTCGCCTTTTTCGTACATCTCGCGAGTGATGTCGCAACCACCAATAAACTCTTCCTTTATATATAATTGTGGAATTGTTGGCCAATCAGAAAACTTTTTTATAGATTCACGTATTTCATCATTCTCCAACACGTTAATATACTTAAACTTCACGTTCAATTTTTTTAGGATTGACACGACGAGTCCAGAGAATCCGCATTGAGGAAAATCAGAAGTGCCTTTCATATACAATACCACATCATTTTCTGTTATATCTTTTTTTATTTGTTCAAAATTGCTCATAAATTCACCTTATTTTTAAGTATTAGTTTCCAGTTGCAAGGCGTGTATAGACTGACCTTCCAGAGCTTTATATACCATTTTATGCTGTTCTATTTTTGTCTTTCCAAGAAAACACTTGGAGTTTATTTTTAAATGATAATGGTCATCATCTCCAGCAAGATCATGAATCCTTATATCAGCGTCGGGGAACGATTGTTTGATGATCCTCTCTAATTCGTGAATTGCAATAGTCATTGATTTGCTTTAAATTACAATACTTTCATTATAAATCTAAAACGATTGAGCGCAATAAAAAGTTGCTATCATAAAAAATAGAAGCATACTATAATAGTGGAATGACAAATTATGCAGGGAGGCTTTGTGGTGGGCGAAAGATTTAAATTCACATATCTATTGGTTTTGCTAACTTTTTCATTTAGGTGCTTATCTTACGATGGTAAAATAAATAACTTAGAGGATGTTTACATCAAAGCTAACTATTTTGGAGCATTCTTCAATGCAATAGGTTCTCTAGAAGGAAAAGAAGATGCAGGTGACAATATAACAGAGGGGGTTTTTAGTTTTAATAAGAAGGAGCGAATTGAAGCTGGATACAGTCCTAAATATGTTCCAGGTTTTGCCGGTAGTGCTGCAATAGGATATTTATTCAAAAATATGAGAGTTGAGTTTGAAGGCTTATATTCTCAGACTAACTTATATGATGAAGATTATTCAGATAAGAAAAAAGCAAGATATATTGAACTTCGTCGTCACAATGATGCGTCTACTGGAGCGGAATGCAATTCACCTTGGAGAAGTGGAAAGGTTGATATTCACATTCAAGAAAATTGTAGTGTTGAAGCAGAGTTCAGAGCTGCATTTAAGATGAAAAATGAAGGTTTTAATAACTTAGCTGGAATGGTCAATGTATATCGTGATTTTAATATAGCAAAAATGCCATTCACCCCATATGTTGGTATTGGTGCAGGTGTAACTAGGGTTAAATTTCTAGGAAAAACCAGATATGCCTTGGCTTACCAAGCAAAACTTGGTATCAATCACCAACTTACAGCACAAACTCAAGCATTTGCTGGTTTACGCTATTTTGGTATCCTTGATAACCAATTTAAAGATATTGTACCAGGAATAAAGATACTAGCTGGTGAAGGATATACTCCTGCCGGTGGAGGAAGTAAAGTTGATGAAACTGCACGTGTTGAATCAACAACTGCAACCATTACCAATAGGTTTGGCATATATGGCTTAGAGTTTGGATTGGTTTATCACTTTTAACTTTATCCAATAAATTACATATGTGAAGATAGTAAATTCAGCGTGCTGAGAACATTAGAAAGACGAGATTTTAATTGATTTTCATATTTACTCCAATCTTGTATTGCCTTTCTTGCAACACCTGAATCAACTGCAGCTTTTGCAACAGCAGGAGATACTATAGAAATTAATCTTGGGTCAAATGGAATAGGTATTATATATTCACGTCCGTAGCTCATTTTACGACCGCCATAGACTGCAGATATCTCACCTGGTACTGGCTCACGGGCAAGCTTTGCTATTGCATCTGCAGCTGCAATTTTCATTTCATCATTTATTGTTGCTGCATGTACATCAAGCGCCCCTCTAAATATGTAAGGAAAACCCATTACGTTGTTGACTTGGTTGTTGTAATCTGACCTACCAGTTGCAATTATTGCATCTGGCCTTACAGATTTTGCAAACTCAGGCCTTACTTCTGGATCGGGATTGGCAAGAGCAAAAATAATCGGGTCTTTGCCCATACTCTTTAACATCTCTTCATTTAACACATCTTTTGCAGATAGTCCGATGAATACATCAGCGCCTTTTATTGTATCAAGTAGAGAACGTTCGGAAGTATCAATTGCATACTTTTCCTTCCACTCATTCATGTCCTCGTTTCTACCTTTGTATATTACTCCCTGCTTATCGCACAGCACTATATTTTTAGCGCCCATGGACTTTATTATTTCTAAACATGCAATACCGGCTGCTCCAGCTCCATTCATAATGATCTTAACGTCCTCTAATTTCTTTCCGACAATATCAAGAGCATTTTCTATGCCAGCTGCAACAACCACCGCAGTTCCATGCTGGTCGTCATGGAACACTGGAATATCCATCAGTTCATTCAGGCGTTTCTCTATTATAAAACAATCGGGAGATCTTATATCTTCTAAATTTATTCCTCCCCAACTTGGTCCAAGATATCTTACTGCATTGATGAAATCTTCTATATTTTCTGTATCAACTTCTATATCTACTGCATCAATATCAGCAAAACGCTTAAATAAAACAGCTTTGCCTTCCATGACCGGTTTTGAAGCAAGAGGACCAATATTACCAAGTCCAAGCACTGCAGTACCATTTGAAATGACAGCAACACAGTTGCTTTTTGCCGTATAATCATAAACAACCTCAGGATTTTTAGCTATTTCAAGACACGGAGCTGCAACGCCAGGGGAATAAGCAAGTGACAAATCATACTGGGTAGATAAAGGTTTTGTTGGCATGATTGAAATTTTACCAGGTTTACCACCTCTACTGTGATACTTAAGTGCCTCTTGTTTTGTGGTACTATCCAAATCATCGTTCATCATTACATCCTTATATTTTAAGCTTGTATTTTTTAAGTATATGGAGTTTTTATGAATGTTCAATTGTAAACTATTAACTTGTGAACTCTGGTGTACTTCTGTATAAGTTTACCTACTACGTAGAATGGTATTACATGCTTAAGAAAAACGTGCCTAATTTGCTTACAATTTCTCGTGCACTTGCAATACCAGCCATAATATTAAGTTTTTATATAGAAAATAAATACGCAAGCCTGATAACAATATCAATCTTTATGTTTGCATGCATTACGGATTTTTTTGATGGTTACCTGGCGCGTGCGTGGAAAGTCCAATCAAAGTTTGGCAAGCTATTTGATCCAATTGCTGATAAATTAATAGTGGTTTCAACGATAATTATGCTAATTTATAAGCAAAAGATAAATGATTTTACAATAGTACCGTCGATTATCATCATCTGTCGGGAGATATTAGTTTCGGGTTTAC
Organism: Wolbachia endosymbiont of Drosophila bocki; assembly: GCF_028982005.1. NCBI lineage: Bacteria > Pseudomonadati > Pseudomonadota > Alphaproteobacteria > Rickettsiales > Anaplasmataceae > Wolbachia > Wolbachia endosymbiont of Drosophila bocki. The sequence goes on from NZ_JAPQLG010000084.1 coordinate 5,249, forward strand.
GGGAGTTTCTGATAGCTACAAATGTTAGTCTACCTGTAAGCAAAGCTGGAAAAATTAAAACGTTTCTACAGATGGTTGCTGTAGTAGCGCTAACAATGAACGATTATTATATGATTCAATATACAGGTGCGATTTGTTTATGGGTTGCAGCTATTATAACTATGTGGTCAGGCTATAATTATATCCTAGCCGGCATCAAACAGATTGATTAAATCTCCTAGGAAATAGTTAATAGACAGGAGTAGTTAATATCTTAGTGATATTGACTCAGAAAGCAAAAAGGTGTATAATTGTATTAACTTACAACTAATTAGGTTAATATTATGAAAATACCTAGTGGCAAATTTTCTTCTACCAAAAAGGTTCCAGGAAAGAATAAGAAAAAAAGAGATTTTGAACCATTAGAAGAGTTTTTTTGGGATTTTTGGCCAACAGTTGATAAAGAAGTCAAAAGAGAAAGGCTAGAACAAGAACTATTAACACTAAAAAAAAGAGAACTATATAGACAATGTGCATCATTGGTAACAGTGGTTCCATTTGCATTATTTATGGCTATTGAACTGGAAAAAATATGTAGCGATCAGGTATTACTTGGCGTGATAAGTGGCGCGCTAAGCCACACTATGTTACCTTTCATGGTCCTATCTCTTATTTGTACGCTATATTTAATTTACAATAATAGGAAAATAGCACAAAAAGAACGAGAGTTGAAGAATATTGAAAATGGAGAGGAAGTAAAGGAAAAAGAGCACAATATTTCTGATATAGGTCAGTGTTTGATCTATATTGAGGCTATAACAACTGCACTGGTTATTGTAGGTATGATAATGGGTGAAACATCTTCACTTGAAGCATCGGAGAATGCAATTTTATTTCTTGCCAATGCAATTGCCTTTCTTGCAACTCTTGTTTCTTATATTGATAAGCATGAAAAAAATAAGAAAAAGGAAACAGAAAAGTTTGATCTTGATGAGAAATCTAGCAAGAAAACTAGCAATATGTCTGTAGCCGGATTGGCGCTTGCTGGTTCTTCTGTATTTTTAATAAGAAGGATAATGTTAATAGCATTAGCATCGTCCTTAAATCCTGCTGTTGGACCTACTTTAGGCTTGATAGGTATTGCACTTTTTATGGTTGTACAGGTATTAACTATACATTCCTACAGCAAGACGCTGAAAGATCCAAAAGTGGAAGGACGAGGTGAATCAAGAAATGCAGGTAGTTCTGATCGTAGTTATAGAGAAGAAGGACCGGCTATTGCCTAAGAACCTGTTAAGGATCTCGAAAATATGAGGTAAAATAAGCATAGTTAAGAAAGAGGTATATCTA
>NZ_JAPQLG010000085.1:0-1606 GCF_028982005.1 Wolbachia endosymbiont of Drosophila bocki
TAGATATACCTCTTTCTTAACTATGCTTATTTTACCTCATATTTTCGAGATCCTTAACAGGTTCTAACAAATTTCTAGAAAAAAGAGGAAATATTTTTCGTTACATCGATAAAGCTATCGAAAATTGGTATGAAAATAGTCCAAAAATGCAGGGCGGCAACTATATTTATAGTGATAAAGTTGTGATTTTAGTGCATATAATCGTTAATCTTTTTAGAATTGGCTTAAGACAAACAGTCGGGTTTATAAAAGGATATTTGCAACAAATAGGAAGAGATTTGGCAGTTATCAGCTATTCGCAAGCTTCAAAAAAAACTTAATATTAAGATCAATGATTGCAGAATTGATAAAAATAATATGGAAGATATCGAAATTGCCATAGATAGCACAAGCATCAGCATTTATAACAACACACAGCAAGGAAAATAGCGCTGACAGAAAATATCGTGGCTATGAACAGACAAGAAAATTGCATGTAATGTTGAATATAAACAGCAAAAAAGCCATAGCTGCAGAATACAGTAACGGTCTGATCACTATGGAGCTTGCGATTTACTCAAAGGAGTTAATTTTCAGCATGCCATAAAAGCACTATATGCAGACAGAGCATATGACAGACATAAACTCTATAAATTGTGTGATGAATGCTGCATAAAGACAAAAATTCCTCCAAAAAAACAATGCAGCAGAGCATCCAAAGTATGGCAGAGAGAAATGCTGCAACTAGACTAATAAAGTCATACAGCGAAGATGGAATGAAGAGGTGGAAAAGGCAAACAAACTACGGAAAAAGATCTTATGTAGAAAGTTTTTTCTCGCGACTGAAACAAACATTCGGGTTTAATTTTCGGAACAAATCTGAAATTAATCGTGGGAAGGAACTGCTACTCAAGTGTTATTTGCTTAATCAATTTACTGACATTGGTATGGCTAAATTTGAAATGGCTACATGAATTTATCGTAAATTACCACCGCATAGTTGTAACATTGTACCATATTACAATGTTCGTACAGTTGTGTGCGCGACCGGGGGTTTTATACCATTCTAGAAGTAACATACGGAAAAGGGGGGATTCGAACCCCCGACATATTTTCATATGTGCACGCTTTCCAAGCGTGTGCTTTAGACCACTCAGCCACCTTTCCATGCTTATTCATAATATTGAAAATTGTACTGCTAAACAATATAAAAACCTGGTATATAGGGTTCACCACGAAAATTCACAGTATTGTTAAACTTGCTTCTGCAAGTTGGAAATGTTTTATCGCAACCTGCGAGTATTGAATATTTATCTCCAGCAAAAATTTGGTATGGAGGCGAAGTAAACAACGTAACTACTTTATTTTTATATTCTTTTACTACACCTTCAAACGCTATTGAGCCAAAGAATTTTACTACTCCGTGCTTATAATATTCATCACTCTCAGTTAAATTCGTGTCTTCAAATCTTCTTTCATCTATTACTTTAGTGATTGTACTTATTTTACTAAATTTTTTAGTATCGGCTTTAGAACCTGTTTAAAATCTTCGTAATGGGAGAGAAATGAAGGAAAGGACAATCATTTGCAAGCTGGTGTTGAGTTTACGTTCGCAATTTTTCCACAA
>NZ_JAPQLG010000086.1:0-4418 GCF_028982005.1 Wolbachia endosymbiont of Drosophila bocki
TAGATATACCTCTTTCTTAACTATGCTTATTTTACCTCATATTTTCGAGATCCTTAACAGGTTCTTAGAATCTTCTGAAGGTTTATACGCGAAAAGAGACTTGTAGTAAACTAATAGGTCTATGCCACTCTGTCTTGCTTTCTGAATACCAAACACTTTTGTGTTGTAGCTTGCTTAAAAATAGTTATCGTTATTATAGAGTTTATATACAGAATTTATGTTTTTAAATTACATAATATCTTAACTACAAAAATAATTTTCTATATAATATTTCATATGTTTTAAAGCTTCATTTTTATGTTATTATAAACGTAAGTTTCAAGATTGAAAATAATATGGTAAATATTAACACAAAAAAACAGCCAGCAGGATTTTTCATATATCTCTCTGGTCTTTCGGGAAGTGGTAAACTTTCCACAGCAATAGAATTATCTAATATGATAAACGCATTAATTGTAAATAGTAAGTTCTATAACAATGTTCAAGCTTGCTCTATATACGATGGTGTCTTTGAACGTGATCAAATACCTAAAGAAGTTCAAGATAGAATATATGGCATTATGCAAATTATGCTTCAGGTAATAGAAAATTATCCGATTCACTCAAAAAATTACATATTTATTGATGAGTTGATGGAAAATAATGACCAGAACATGAGGATGTATGATTCAATAGTAAGGCTTAGTAAAAAAATGAACACAGAAATCCTTCCTGTGGTACTTAGGTGTGATCTACCGACATTACAAAAGCGTATTGCATTAAAAAGGCAAAGAAAAAATAGGAAGGTGATTAATCTAAATAGCATGATAGAGCAATGTAGGATTAACAATTTATTTACACCACCGAGTGCTATAGAGATAGAAAATTCAAATATGAGTATAAAAGAAGTAGCTCAAGAGATAGTAAACCAGATGCACAAGCTTAGCCAAATTGCGTGTATGCAAAAAAATAGTCTATAGCAATTTCATATACTGAGGCTCATTTAAATATAGAGCTTCAACTTCATTTAATTTTTGCTTGTTCTTTAGTCTATAATGAACTAATAGCCCTGCATGGCTAGCATTTAAATTGCAATCCATATGTGTACTGCTTGTAGCGTGACCAGGGTCACATGCTGCAGTTGGACCAGACAGCGGCAATAAATTGAAATCAAATAACTGTGTATAAAACCCTTGAGCATTTTTGATTATAGCTCTGATATTTTTTTTGCTATTTGCACAAAGCAAAGATATTGCGTAGGCTTGAACTTCCAGCGCACTAACCCCGTATAACGGCTTATTTGTAGCAAGATTTATACCTTGTGCAGCTGATATACCAACTCTAATTCCAGTGAAACTTCCTGGTCCAACTACTACCGCCAAATGATCTATTTTATCATAATTATAGTTGTGCTTATCAAATAAAGTACTTAGTATTTGAAAAAATGATTCTGCATGACTATTGCTAGTGGAATTGTGCTCTACAAAACAGTTACCATCATAATCAACTATTGCTATTGAACTACCAATACCTACAGTATCAATCGCTAAAATAGACATTACTTAAGCTTATCATAGAGTTTTGAAAATATCATAGTAAAGGCACCATTACCCATAACATTTGCTGAAGTGATTATTGGATCAAACACTACATACAATGCTGTGATTAACGAAAGCATTTCTGGAGAAAATTTGAGGTATTTCTCAAGAATAGGTAGCATTACCATAATTCCTCCTGCCGGCACTGCAACGATAGCAAACTTAAATAACAAAAAATAGAGAAGGAAAGTTACATAGTCTGTTGTGCACAATGAATAACCGGAGGCAATTATCATTGATAATATTATGATAAAAAAGCAATCACCTACTAAATGAAAGCTAGCAGTTATTGGAACAACAGACGATGCTATGTCAGGTTGCTTTACATTTTTTTTGCTTCCTTCAAGACTAAGAGGCATAGTTGCATTACTAGACATTGTGCTCATCGCAGTAATAAATGCCGGTATCATATTGCCTATACTAGCTATCCAGCTTGTGATCTTGAATGAATTTGCTGCTCCATATAAGAGGAAAACATAAAGGTAGGTTGCAGATGCTATAATAATGAAAATTATTGAGTAATCCTTAAATATTATAGATAAAACTTGATCATGCTGCATTTTTAAAGCAAGCCCAAGTACAAATATTGGAATAATCGGCGTCAAAAACGTCTTCAAAATAAAGAGAGTTAAATCTAACATTTTGTTCGAAAGCTCTTTGCTTTTCTTGGGTAGCAGTGTGGACACCACTATGCTGGACACAAATCCACAGGCAAGGGCATAAAAATTAGAAAGCAATGCAGGCAGCCTAAACGACCATAAGGGAACAATTGTTTCTTCATACGTTATATCTTGTATTGAATGAGTATTTTGTATGATGAAATGCCCAACAGAATAAGCTATTAAACTTGAAGCCAGATTTGACAAGAAGATCATTATAATAAGTAACAATATGAACTTTATAGCTGACTGCTTAAGATTGTTAACACTGCTAAAGATTAACGCAAAAATAATAAAAGGCATTATAAATAGCAAAACCTCTTTTATACTCAGGCTCGTTGAGTACAAGAAGGTTTTTGCTTCCATTGGAGCTAAATGACCAAAGAATGCAACTGAAGTGATGACCGTGAGTAAGATTAATAGTTGTAGCACGTTCTTATATACCAATGTCCTATGGACATATATATGGTAAGTTAGTTGTTAAGTAAAGCAAAACTGTCTAAACTGCACAGCAAATGGTGTAATGAAAGTAGCTGACACTGGAATGACAAAGAAGAGTGAAATTAGCACTCACTTATTATTCGTGTCGTTTTCAGTAAAAGCCTCCTCCCATGTGCCTTGAGTTGCTGCACGGCTATACTCTGTTACTCTATTTTCAAAGAAATTCGTATGTTCCACGCCATTTAGTATTTCATCAAGCCACGGAATGGGATTATCATTAACATCATATATGGACTCAAGACCTAATTGCATTAACCGTCTGTTTGCTACGTAGCGTATGTAATTGCGCACTTCTTCTGCAGATAGTCCTTCAACGTCTCCGAAATTAAAAGCAAGCTTTATAAACTCATCCTCAAGCTCAACAATAGTGCGGCATGCAGAATATAATTCCTCTTTAAACTCATCGTTCCAAATTTCATTATTCTCTTTAATAAATGTATTAAATAACATAATAATTGAATTGGTGTGCAAAGTTTCATCACGGGCTGACCAGGCAATTATTTGTCCCATGCCTTTCATTTTTCCAAAGCGTTGAAAATTGAGCAAAATTGCAAATGATGCGAATAACTGCAACCCCTCGGTAAATGCACCAAACACCGCCAGAGTTTTAGCTACATGTTTTTTATCGTGTTTTTTGCTTTCCTCGAATTCTAACATGTATTCATACTTCTTTCTCATAGCATCATACTTTAAGAATGCTTGATACTCGCTTTCTGGCATGCCAATTGTGTCTAAAAGATAAGAATAAGCTGCAATGTGTATAGTTTCCATATTGGAAAAGCTTGCAAGCATCATGCATATTTCTGTTGGCTTAAATATATTTGAATAATGCCTCATGTAGCAGTTATTTACTTCAATGTCTGCCTGAGTAAAGAATCTAAAAATCTGAGTTAGTAGATTTTTCTCTACGTTTGAAAGTTTAGTTTTCCAATCCTTTACGTCATCAGCAAGCGGAACTTCCTCAGGTATCCAATGGATTCTTTGCTGCTGCAGCCACGCATCATACGCCCAAGGGTAATTAAAAGGTTTGTATATTGGATCTGCTTTTAACAATGACATAAGACAGCTATTATTTTCTAAAGTAAATATTATATTAAGTGATATTGAGAATCAGCCAATTCAACTTTTTTGAAATTTGACGGCAGATAATTTATTAGTGTATTATAGCTTCAAGTAATTTGTCAACAGAAATGCGAGTATTAATATCTTTTATTTTATTATCTACAGTGAGCTGCACTCACACTATTCACAATCACGGAGCTCCTGGCATTAGTGTTGAATTGTGGAGCAAGATAAAAGTAGGTGACGATAAAGAAAGAGTGGTTCACACTTTAGGATCACCAACATTAGTATCAAAGTTCGATGACAATGTTTGGTACTATGTCTCATATAAAGTTAAACAAGCCAATTTTTTAGGAAAAAGGAAGTATAGTAGTAAGTCTCTGCAAATTTCATTCGACCAGGACGGTAAAGCTGAAGATACAAAAGAAACTGACATCTTAGAGAGATCTTTGGCTGTTTCTGATTGAAAGTTTGCTAACTATAGAGTTTTTCTCACTCTTCTTTGCATCCAAGAACCGTATAACGTCATCCCAGTGCCCAGACACTGGAATCCAGGAAACTTAATTGCAAGTAATGCATTGGGTTTGGTGAGTATGGGTTTTGCGTTATAGAATGAAGC
>NZ_JAPQLG010000087.1:0-9021 GCF_028982005.1 Wolbachia endosymbiont of Drosophila bocki
ATAGATATACCTCTTTCTTAACTATGCTTATTCTACCTCATATTTTCGAGATCCTTAACAGGTTCTAAGACTTTAAACCTTGAATATTTTTAATGGAATACCTATAATAGGGTACTGAAAATTTCTTGCGGATATGGCGGAATTGGTAGACGTGCCAGGTTTAGGTCCTGGTGAGCTTGCTCGTGGGGGTTCAAGTCCCTCTGTCCGCACTTTAAAGTCATGTAACTTAGGTTTTAAGGGAAAATTTATAATCACTAAATACACTTTTGTTTGTGTAAAAACCTGTTCTTAAGGATTGTGTTTAACTTAAATTCTGGTAAAATGACTCTATTAAGATATGAATTAAAATGTTAATAAATGAATTATGATGTCTAATAATATACCTCAAAATACAGTCGAAGTAAGTAGCGTATATACCTACAAAGAGCTTAGTATAGATAAACTAAAGTATGAGTATGAAATCATAGTTGGTAGTGATTATATAAAACAAAAGGTAAATTCCAGGTTGCAAGAGATAGCAGAAAATGCAAAATCACCTGGATTTAGGGCTGGAAAGATGCCCTATGACCTTGTTGTTGCAAATTATAAAAACGAGGCTTTGGAATATGTGATAAATAATACAATTGATTATTGCTCAAGTGATTTGATGAAAAAAATTGAAGTCAAGTCTCACATTTATCCTAAGGTTGATGTTATATCATTACCAGATCTGGGCAAAGAAAATGAGGAGGGCAATTTTGTATACAAGCTATCTTTTGAGTCGATGCCTGAAGTACCGATGATAGATCTTGACAAAATAAACTTAAAGAAAATTGAAGCAAGGATTGAAGAGGAAGATATAAAAGAATTTATTGATTCTATCAAAACAAAGTTCCCCAATTTTGCCTCTGTTGATGATGCTTCTTACCAAGCGAAAGATGGGGATAAATTGATAATTGATTTTGAAGGGCGGATTAGGAATAAGCTCTTTCAGGGTGGAAGTAGCAAAAATTTTGCCGTTAATTTAGGGTCTGGCACATTTATTAATGGTTTTGAAGATCAATTAACTGGTATGAAAAAGGGAGAAGCAAAGAACTTTAAGTTGAAATTTCCTGAAAATTACCAAGCCATTTCCCTTGCAGGACAGGAAGCTGATTTTTCTGTGCGAATTAATGAGATTCAGGTTGCCAAAGATTTTGAAAATGATGATGAAATAGCTAAGAGTATTGGGTTCAAAGATTATTCTTTGCTAATAAGTCATGCAAAAAAAATGATTGGTGATCAGTGCACCGAAATGAGAAATCTCTTAATTAAAAAGGAGCTATTTGATTATTTGGATGCTAATTATAGTTTTGATTTACCCACAGACATAGTAAAACAGGAGCAACAAAGAATGGAAGGAGAATTGGGTGCTCAAAATGATTCTCGTAAAGAAGCTGAAAAACGTGTAAAGCTTGCTATGTTATTTATGAAATTTAGTGCAGAACATAAAATATCATTAACTCAAAATGATGTTTTGAATGTGATTGTAAATCAATACGTCAGTAAGGATGTACCGTTTGACAGAGTACTTAAGCATTTTGAATCAAATAAACAATTTCAAGAATTAGTTAGAGGGCAAGCGCTTGAGTATAAAGTGACAGATTATATAATAGAAAAAGTGAGTAAAGAAGAGCAGGTTATTTCTGTGAAAGAATTAAAGGAATTGTTTGGTAATATTTAATAGGAAAGGGTATGACTCTTATACCAATTGTAGTTGAACAAACTAGTCGCGGTGAGCGCGCTTATGACATATATTCAAGACTAGTGAAAGAAAGAATAATTTTTGTAACAGGTCCTATTGAGGACAACATGGCTAGCGTAATAGTAGCACAGCTTTTATTTTTAGAATCGGAAAATCCCGATAAAGACATTTGTATGTACATCAACTCACCAGGTGGTGTTGTAACTGCTGGTTTGTCGATCTACGATACAATGCAGTATATAAACCCAGACGTTTCAACTTTATGTATAGGTCAAGCTGCGTCTATGGGTTCTTTATTGCTTGCAGCTGGTACAAAAGGTAAGCGCTACTCTCTACCTCATTCAAGAATTATGATACATCAGCCATCTGGTGGTTATCATGGTCAAGCAACTGATATAGAAATACATGCTAATGAAATTTTGCGGGTTAAGAAAAAACTAAATCAAATTTATGAAAAACATACTGGAAATTCACTGAAGAAAATTGAAGGAATGATGGAAAGAGATAAATTCATGGATCCTGAAGAAGCAAGGAAAATTGGCTTAATTGACAGGGTGATAGCTGAGCGTACAGATATTGAAATTGAAAATACTAAAGTTAAACAAAAGGTGGGTTAATGGATAACAATAATGATTTACACTACTGTTCTTTTTGCAACAAGGCGCAAGATGAAGTAGATAAATTGATTACTAACTCTTCGGATGGTTTAAAGGTGTTTATTTGTAATGAGTGCATAGAATTATCCCATAAAGCAATAAGTCAAAAGAAAGATAGATCTTTTAATTCAGATCGTATATCTGATATGAAGCTATTACTAAAGAAACCTGAGGATATAAAAAACTTTCTCAGCAAGCATGTTGTAGGTCAAGAACACGCGCAACACGTTTTATCTGTAGCTATGTATAACCATTGTCAATCCATGGTACAATTTCATGCTATAAGTGATATTGAAATCGAGAAGTCAAATATAATGCTTATTGGTCCCACTGGTTCTGGTAAGACTTTGCTAGCCAAAACACTTGCTAAAGTTTCAGATGTGCCATTTGCTATGGCTGATGCAACAACTTTAACTGAGGCAGGTTATGTGGGTGATGATGTAGAAAGCGTGTTGTCGCGTTTATTACAAGCTGCAAATTATGACGTTGCAAAAGCACAGCGTGGTATAGTGTTTATAGATGAAATAGACAAGATCACAAGAAAATCTGAAAGCACTTCAATAACCCGTGACGTTTCAGGTGAAGGGGTCCAGCAAGCTCTGCTTAAGATTATGGAGGGTACAGTTGCTTATGTTCCGCCACAAGGAGGGCGAAAACACCCACAACAAGAGTTTATACAAGTGGATACTAGTAACATACTGTTTATTTGTGGAGGAGCTTTTGAAGGCCTCGATAAAATTATTGAAGCGAGAAAAAAGGGAACATCAGTTGGCTTTGGAGCAGATATAAGTCAGTCTAAAGAGCAAAAGAAAAAAAATGCTTTACATGATGTTCAACCTGAAGATTTAATCAAATTCGGTTTAATACCCGAATTTGTAGGGCGGGTTCCAATAACTGCTGTTTTAGATGAGCTGGATCATGAAGATTTAATACATGTGTTGACAGAGCCAAGGAATGCACTGATAAAACAGTACAAAGCATTGCTTGCGTTTAGCAAAGTAAACCTTGAGTTTTCAGATGAAGCAATATCAGCTATTGCTAAAAAGGCTATAAGCTACAAAACAGGTGCAAGAATGTTACGTGCTATCTTGGAGTCACTTTTGCTTGACATTATGTATACATCTGGAAACGGAGGCTTTGAAGGTAGCACTATAGTAATCACTAAGAAAATGGTAGAATTAGGAAAAGCAACGGTTAATCATAATAACAATGGCAATGTTATAATGGTTAATGATTAATTTGAGGCATATATTGTGAACATTGAACGTACTGTGAGCTCTGGTTTTGCTGCATTGTCAGTATTACCTTTAAGAGATGTAGTAATTTTTCCAAATATAATGGTGCCTTTATTCATAGGCAGAGAAAAATCTGTTAATGCACTAGAGTATGCAATAAGTAGTAGTAATCACCAAAATGAGATTTTTCTTGTAGCACAGAAAGATGGCTCTGTTGATAATCCAGAGCCTGAAGATCTTTATGAAGTAGGTGTGTTAGCAAGCATTGTACAACCGTTAATAAAATTACCTGACAATGCAGTAAAAGTTATAATCCGGGGGATAAGAAGGGGAAGGGTTGTAGAATATATTAGCTCTCATACTTTATTACAAGCCAGGGTAGAGTTAGACAGTCATTATGAATATGAAGAAGATGAAGGCAATATTGATTTAGAGGCTTTAAGGCGGTCTGTTGTAGACGCGTTCGATAGCTGGTGTAAGCTAAACAAGAAAAATCAACCCGAGGTTGCCATTAACTCCATTGATCAAATCAAAGAAGTTGATCAACTTGTAGACACGGTAGCTTCACATTTAAATATAAAAGTATCAGATAAACAAAGTATACTTGAGGCTTATGACCCAGAAGAGCGTTTAAAAAAAGCTTTTGCTTTTATTGAGAGAGAAATGAGTATTTTGAACGCACAAAACCGTTTATATAAGACAATTAAATCGCAAGTTGAAAGCACTCAGAAAGTTTACTACCTTAACGAGCAATTGAAAGCTATACAGAAAGAATTAGGCGAATTTGAGAATGGTGATGAAGGGAATATACTCAATGAATTTGAAAAAAAGATAAATGAAACAAAGCTTTCTCAGGAAGCAAGAGAGAAAGCTATAACTGATTTGAAGAGATACAAGAAAATGAATCCCATTTCTCCTGAAGCTACAGTTATATCTAGTTACTTGCATTGGTTACTTGATTTGCCGTGGGGGAAGTACAAAGATGCAAAAATTAACTTAAATGCAGCTAAGAAAATCTTAGATGAAAATCATTATGGCATAGAGAAAGTAAAAGATAGAATAATAGAATTTTTAGCGGTATTAAAAAGAGTAAAGGAGATAAAAGGTCCTATACTTTGCTTAGTTGGACCGCCAGGTGTTGGTAAAACTTCTTTAGCTAAGTCTATGGCAAGAGCAGTAGGAAGAGATTTTGTTCGCATAGCTCTTGGTGGTGTGCGTGATGAGTCTGAGATACGAGGGCATAGGAAAACTTATATTGGCTCAATGCCTGGTAAAATCATTCAACACATGAAAAAAGCTAATTCATGCAACCCGCTTTTTCTGCTTGATGAAATAGATAAGATGGGTTCTGATTCGCGTGACGATCCTGCATCTGCATTACTTGAGGTTTTAGATACTGAGCACAATAAACACTTTACGGATCATTACTTGGAAGTTGAGTTTGATCTTTCAAGTGTAATGTTTGTAGCTACGGCAAACAGCTTAAATTTACCACATCCTTTGCGTGATAGGATGGAAATTATACAATTGTCCGGGTATACTGAAGATGAAAAAATCAGTATTGCTACACACCACCTTATTCCGAAGTTAAAGAAGGAGCATGGTTTGTATCAGAAGGAATGGGACATAACTAATGAGGCGTTATACGAGTTGATACGTTTATATACACGTGAAAGTGGTGTGCGGAGTATGGAAAGGGAGCTTGCAAAGCTCATGAGAAAGGCAGTTAAAGAAATATTGACTGATAAAAATAAGAAAATATCCGTAGGGGTTGACAATTTACAAGATTATTTAGGGGTACGTAAATATACCTTTGGCATTGCGGAAAATGAGAGTTTAGTAGGAATAGTAACTGGGCTCGCCTATACTGAAACAGGTGGTGATATTTTGATGATAGAATCAGTCCTAATTCCGGGCAAGGGAGAAATAAAATACACAGGAAAGCTTGGAGAGGTTATGCAAGAATCTATAAAAGCTGCGTATAGTTATGTTCGATCAAATTGTTTGTTTTTTGGTATAAAGCCCGAAAAATTCCAAAATAATGATATACATTTGCATGTACCTGAGGGTGCGGTACCAAAGGATGGCCCTTCTGCTGGCGGCGCGGTATGTACGTCTATTGTTTCTCTTATGACGAATATACCAGTTAACAAAAATGTTGCTATGACAGGCGAAGTGACATTGCGTGGTAGAGTTTTAGCTATTGGGGGCTTAAGAGAAAAATTGCTTGCAGCGCTCAGAGGATCAATCAAAACTGTGATTATACCAAGTGAAAATGAGAAAGATATGCAAGAGATTCCGGCAAGCATCAAAGAGGGGATCAACGTAGTTTTTACTAAGAATATTGATGAAGTTATGAAAGTTGCTTTAATGCACCCTACTACTCCAATTGATGGTGATGATAATCAAAATAGTGTGCCTTCCTCTATAGAAAGTAAAGATGATACTTTTCCTATGTCGGAAACATTGAAGCATTAGATTAAAAAAATATTATCAATCTCCATTTCTCTTTTATCCGGCAAAAATCCACCAACTTGTGCATCCCATAAGGATATGACTTGCTTTGTTGTTATGTCATTCATATTTTTTACTTATTCTATCTCCCAGTTTAATTCAAGTAGATGATATATTATAATAGTCCTTTTCATGGAAACCTTTTCTGGTAGATTGCTTTCTAGAAAAACATTGGTCAAGGTGCTAACTGTGGTTTATAATAATATAAATTATATCATAGTTGATTTGCATTTATCAGAGCTGAGGTATGTTTTATCTTACAAATTTTTTGCCTATTTTACTGTTCCTATTTCTTTTTGTAGGGAGTGGTATATATTTTACTGTTCTTGGCGTGTCAAATGCTTTTTATCAGTTATCTCCACTAGTAGCCATTGTTCCTGCCATAGCTCTGGGTTGGGTTTTATACAAGGGCAATACTGAAGAAAAAATGTATGCCTTTCTAGATGGGGTAAGAGATCGTAATATTATCACTATGTGCATCATTTTTTTACTTGCAGGTGCATTCAGTGAAGTAACTAAAGCAATCGGTAGTGCTGATGCCACAGTTAATTTGGCTCTTTCATTTATACCAACACAATTTTTACTCATAGGATTATTTTTTGTAGCAGCTTTCATCTCCACTGCTATTGGTATATCAATGGGCACCATTGCAACAATTGCTCCTATTGCAGTTGAACTGACACAAGCTGGGATTTCTCCTTCCTTAGGAGTTGCAACCGTTGTAGGAGGAGCAATGTTTGGTGACAATTTATCTATTATCTCTGATACTACAATTGCATCTGTGATGTCTCAAAAGGCTGATATAAAGAAAAAATTAAAACTGAATGCAAAAGTGGCACTAATTGCTTCTATATTCACAATAATTATATTATTTTATAGCTCAAGCAATAGTGCTGCTATTTCAGTTAAGGAGTATTCTTTATTGCTTGTGACTCCTTACATAATACTTATATTGCTTGCGAACTTTGGAATAAATGTATTTACGGCATTGGTTTTAAGCATAACTTTTGTTGGAATCATTGGATTTATAAATAACAACAATTATGGTTTATTGTTTTTAAGCCAAAACATCACTAAGGGATTTATGAGTATGCATGAAATTATGCTACTGTCATTGATGGTTGGCGGGCTTTCAGGACTAGTAGGTAAAAATTCTAAGGAGTTTGCAGATAAACTTTCATCTTGGGTTATGATACAACGTGGTGGACAAAAAACAGCGCAGTTATTTATTGCAAAAATAGTCAGTATATTTGATATTTTACTTGCAAATAATACCATCGCTATAATTTTTAGCGGTGAAATTGCTAGAGATATTGCTAAGAAATATGAAATACCGCCTCACTATAGTGCAGCATGGCTAGGCATATTTTCTTGTGTGTTTCAAGGATTAATACCGTATGGCGCTCAATTGCTTTTGGCTAGCACTATTGCTGGAGTTTCACCTTTGGCAGTCGTGCCACACGTATACTATTGCTATGTTTTAGGTATTATTGCAGTGTTATATATTGTAAGCAACACGGACAACATTGCAAATTTGGAGTTCAAAAGGGTAATACCTCGAGAACTACTGCGTCAGAAAGCTGGCGCTGAATTTGTATATAATGTTGACCTTGGAGGTTTTTATGAGTAATAGTGAGAATAAAAGAAAAGAAAAATTAGAAGCTAGAATTTTATCAAGCAAAGACAGAACTCTGCTTGATCATGAGTTGCTGGAACTTTTGCTATATTCGTATGCGAAAAAGGAGAAAGCAGAAATGTTGCAGAGAAACTAATGGCTCTATTCAATAGTGTGGGAAAAGTAATTAGTGCTGATCTTTACGAGCTAAAAATCGTTGCAGGAATGAATGACTCAGCAGTCGCAAGTATTCAATGCGTGAAAGAAATTATACAAAGAATGTTGAAAGGTAAGTTAGAAAAATTATCGATTATGGATAATAAAACAAAGCTAATAGAGTACTTGAAGGCAACAATAGGACAGTTCAGAAAAGAAAGCTTACGAGTAATATACTTGAATCCAGGTAACCGTTTGGTGCATGAGTATATTCAAGATACCGGAACTGTGAACAAAGCACCTTTTTACATAAGGGAAATAGTCAAAATGGGATTGCTGGTAGAATCGACGTATGCTATAGTAGCACATAATCATCCAAGCGGAGATCCAGAACCAACGGAGGAAGATGAAAAAAATACACGGAAATTAGAATTGGCATGTGATAATGTAGGAATCAAGTTAATAGACACATAGTAATAACAGGAAAAAGCCATTTTAGTTTTTTTGATAATGGCTTAATGTGATACTAGAATTGAAATGGGTGATTTGGAGTTTACCCTTTTTCACAACCTTGTAAAAAATTTAGGGATTCAGCTCTCTGTGAGAAAGAAAATTGTTTCAGTTTTTATGATAATGGGTTACCGTAAATGATAAAATGAGGATAGAGAAATGAAATTTCTGTCATATAGTTTTGAGCAGTTGAAACAATTCTTTAAAATACTAAGTAGTGAAGAAAAAGTAGCTCACTATCGAAGAATACTAAAAAAAGCAAAAATTTTACTTGAAAAAGAAAGTAGTGATATAGATCAGCTTAAAAAGCTAAGTAAAGCAGCCGTTGCTATAGAAGAAACCACTGAGAAAGAACTGCTGAAGGAGTTTAATGGTGATCACCCTTTAAGAGAAGTAAATATTGTGGTCTATCCTAAAGAAGATGGTAGTGAAGTAAACTATTTATTCAGCTTGAGTTATTCATCAGAATTGTACAACGTGAGAGAAGATAGAGAAAAAGCACTTTATAATGCAATAAAATCAAATGATGTTGAAATAATTAAACATTTACTAATAACCCTATTATCTGAAGATCCTAAGAAAATAGATCAAAAACACCTAACGAAACTGGAA
>NZ_JAPQLG010000088.1:0-4842 GCF_028982005.1 Wolbachia endosymbiont of Drosophila bocki
TTTTCAAATTGTTCTTTACTTATATCGCTTGGATAGCTTTTTTGCATAGATATACCTCTTTCTTAACTATACTTATTTTACCTCATATTTTCGAGATCCTTAACAGGTTCTAACACGTAGCGGGATGACGAATTTGTTGTTTTTCAAATTGTAGGTGAACCTAAGCCACTTTAGCTATATCTGTACGAACATCTAGTAAAACGACCTAGCTATAGCTAAAGTAATCTAGAAAATTAACGATATTTTATTCCCCGGGGAACGCTCTATTCTGTTTTCCAACTCTAGTTCTAAAAGAGCCATTAGAGCTATGTTGGTAGAAAGTCCGCTTGCTAATATAAGTTCATCTATATCAACAGGTACAGAGTTAATATGATCAACTATAACAGATTTTGCCTGTTGTAATTTTTCTTGTTTTTGGTTAACAGCATAGTGCTCAACATCAAATAGTTTTTTTTGCTGCGGAGGTAGACTAAACCTAATACTCTCTATTATGTCATCAGCGGATTCGATAAGCTTAGCACCGTTTTTAATTAAATAATTACTACCACTACAGCGTGAATCTAAAGGGAAACCAGAAACTGCAAACACCTCTCTCCCTTGATTTAAAGCAAAATCTGCTGTTATTAGAGAGCCAGAACGTTTCGATGCTTCAATCACTGCAACACCTAGCGATAGGCCAGATATAATTCGATTCCTTTGAGGAAAATATTGAGGCTTTGGTTCAGTAGCAAATGGAAGCTCAGTAATTACTAACCCACCGTTCCCAGTGATTTTTTTGTATAGATCAAAATTCTCTTTTGGATACACCACATCAATTCCGCTTGCTGTAACAGCAATAGTGGGATGATTTTTGTATATTACACTGTTTGCTGCAGTATCGATTCCTTTTGCAAGTCCAGAAACGATAACAAAACCAGCTTCGCTTAAATCAAGTGCCAACTTATTGGCAAAATTTCTTCCATTCATTGAAGAGTTACGCCCACCGATTATTGCAATTATCTCACGGCTTAATAATGATATATCACCAAGCGCAGTTATTACAGGAGGACAACTAGAGATATTTCTTAAAAGATCAGGGTAATCTGGGTCACATGCGGGTATAATTTTAGCTCCAATTCTTTCTGCATTATTGATTTCTTCTCGTGCATCTTGAATGCCATACACCTTATTATTAGCCACCCTATTGAGATATTTCAACACCTCATCTAGCGATCCATGTGTTCTTAGTATACTAAAAAACTTTGTTGGTCCTATAGTTCTAGCCAAGCTTAACCATACTTCTAATTCTTTGTTGTTCAATTTATTTATCTTCATAAAAGGCTTGAATTTCTTATCAATTTAGTGTACTCAAGATAATGCAAATATACAGTGTTTTATGACGCATTTTGTTACAGATAAATGCATAAAATGTAAATATACGGACTGTGTGGAAGTATGTCCCGTTGACTGCTTCTATGAAGGTAAAAACATGCTCGTGATTAACCCAGATGAATGTATTGATTGCGGAGTGTGCATACCTGAGTGTCCAGTGGATGCAATTGTAACTGATGATTCCATAAAAGATATTTTAGAACTAGATGAAGAGTTACTGAACAGTGAACAAAAAATCTTCAAATCATTTTACAACATAAACGTAGAATACTCACAAAAATGGCCAAATATCACAGCTAAGAGGCAAC
The DNA here is from genome assembly GCF_028982005.1 of Wolbachia endosymbiont of Drosophila bocki. Taxonomy (NCBI): domain Bacteria; kingdom Pseudomonadati; phylum Pseudomonadota; class Alphaproteobacteria; order Rickettsiales; family Anaplasmataceae; genus Wolbachia; species Wolbachia endosymbiont of Drosophila bocki. The sequence goes on from NZ_JAPQLG010000088.1 coordinate 1,680, forward strand.
CTCTCTATACCGCAGAAGAGTATAAGGAAAAAAAGGATAAAACAGCTTATTTTGATGAAAATTTAGAATAATGCTACTGAAGGAAAAGAAACTTTTTGTATTTCAGGGTTGTTGTTTTTGGTTGCTGAAAATAGTTGCGTTATCTAAGTTGTTATGCTGATAAATTAGTATTGATTAATTTAAGGATTAAGGAAAAAGGCTTATTGACTTTTGAAATATTTGATTATAAAACTAGCTGTTAGCATTAAATCTTGGGGGTAAGTTATGAGTATAAATAAAAGAGAAACCATTTAAAAGATTGAAGGGTTACTTTTTCAAGCGAACGGTAATCTTGAAAAAGCATGTGGTCTATTATCAACAGTAGAGTTAACCGAAGATGGTATTAAAATATTGCTGGAAGAGATGATAAAAGAGTATCATAGCTTGTTTGAAAAGATTTCTTGGAGTTGTGGAATTACTGCAGGCGGTGCACAAGATGCCAACGCAAGCAGCTTCAACGAAGTTTTTAAGCTAGGTTCAAAAGAGTTAGCGTTGGCAATGATGTCAGATCTCAGAAAGTCTTATGATCAAGGATTATTTAAGAAATATAAAAAAGAAGAAATGTCTTATCCTGAAGGAGAAGGAGTACAATTTATTAGAGAATTAAGAGTTTTAAGTAGAATACTTACTATATCTTTAATAAGGAAACTTGATGAAGTTTACAAGTTTACTCCAGAAGAAATTGAGCGTTTGAAGGAATATATATTAGTTAGCAACTATGATACAAACAAAAGTCTTTCTGATATAGACAAATATATGCATGCACTATCTGCCTTAATTAGAAACCCCTCACTTGATACAAAAAAGATATTTGAGCTAAATAATCGAATGATAATACACACTACAGCCTTAATTGATTTAGTAACTAGTGGAGTGGTGAAAAAAGAAGAAGCAAAAGAACAATCTGCTGAGGATTTAGAAAAGCTTATCTGTGAACAGTATAAAGGTGCAGCAAACACGCCACTACCGTTGCCGAGCACGCTATTTGAAGTGGATAAAAAAAGTGCTTGAAGAAAGTAAGAAGGTCTTATAGTTAGCCAAAGTAGGTATTTAATAAGCTTAATGTAACCGTTATATATGCTATATAGTAAAACATAGAATGCTTATGGTTCCAACTATAGCAATTTTAAGTGGTGGGTTTTCTTGTGAGAGAGAAATATCGCTTATGAGCGGAAAAGCAGTAAAGAAGGCGCTCGATAGCCTTTCATATAATGCAATAGAAATAGATGTTGACAGCAACATTGCTGAAAAGCTTAGAAAAATTAATTCGGGCCTTGCTTTTATCGCTCTGCATGGACCTTATGGTGAAGATGGCTGCATTCAAGGTTTATTGGAGATTTTAGGTATAAAATATACACACTCAGGAGTTATGGCTTCTGCTGTTGCTATGAATAAAGTGATGTCAAAGCATATATTTCGGTCCCTTAGTATCGACACTCCAAAAGGTTATGTAATTAGCCGAGAAGATCTACTAAAAAATAATATTAAAATCGATTATCCGTACGTCTTAAAACCAATTAACGAAGGCTCTAGCATCGGAGTGCACATAATTTTCTCGCATGATGATTATTTAAAATTAAAAAACATGTTTGCAGCGCGTGACCAGGCAGTGTCTGGCTACTTGGATGAAAAGGAAAGAGCTACTTCTATGACAAGAGACTTGATGATCATAGAAGAATATGTCCCAGGAATAGAGTTACATACTGCTGTATTGCTAGATGAAGCAATTGGCACTATGGAAATACGACCAAAAAATAAATTCTATGATTATGAAGCAAAGTATACAGATGGATTTGCAGAACATATATTTCCTGCTGAAATTCCTGACAATATATATAAAATGACCTTGGAACATGCACTGAAAATTCATCAATTTTTAGGCTGTAAAACTATTTCCCGCTCAGATTTTCGTTATAATCCCAAAAATAACACTTTAAAAATGCTTGAGATTAATACACATCCTGGCTTTACTGAGTTATCGTTAGTGCCAGAAATTGCAAAATTGACAAAAGGAATCGATTTTAATGAATTAGTTAAAATTATTATTGAAGATAGTTTGCAGCACAAAAATATTAGGGATTTAAGTCATGTTGAGCAGTATTACTAGAAGCCAAAGGAGTTTTTTGCGTAAGTGTGCCTTGGTTATTATCACAGCACTTTTTCTTACGCTAATACTTTACAGCTCACTTGATAAAATAATAAATCGATTTAATTACTACTTTACTTGGTATAATGACTGCCTATCTAGTTTATTACTCAGTAGTGGATTTTCAATCGACGAAGTAGTCGTGAGCGGCAATAAATTTACAAACAAAAAGGATATTCTAAGTTTGACAGATAGAACGCAACCTATCCTGTATATATCACTTTCAAAACTTGCCGGTAACATACAATCCGTAAGCAGATGGATAAAACACGTAAGAGTTCACAGAATTTTGCCCAATACTCTACACATTAATATAGATGAGCATAAACCGTTTGCTCTCTGGAAAGATAATAACAAAACCTCGGTAATTGATTTTGAAGGTAAAGTGATCGTAGATGACTATCTAGTAGATGATCTTGTTGTAATTACAGGACAAAACTCGTTATCAAACCTAGAATTTGTTAGAGATGTGTTGGAGAGTAAAACTCAATTAAGAGACCACATTTCTTCTTTTGCTTATATAGGGAATAGAAGATGGAATATCATACTTGATAACGATTCCACAGTAAAACTGCCTGAAGATAACCCTTATAGTGCATGGGACTATTTAAACCACTTACACAATGCAACTGATTTTACTTTCAGCGATTGGAGTATTATTGATATGCGTATTACTGATAAAATTTTTGTGAAGAGGTGATCTGCTGTCATCCAAGTAGCCCCTTTTCCTGTCATCCCAGTGCCCAGACACTGGAATCCCGCCGCGAACCGTCATACCGCGGTTCATTCGCGGTATCTCTTAACATAGATCCCTTATTTAACCGCCATACCTTAACATAGATCCCGCTAACACGTAGCGGGATGACGGTTGTCGTTTAGCTATAAATATTTAAGAAATTTACCAAACGAAAAAAAAGGCAAAAGAAGCCCCGTGGTTGGCTAATTACTTACATTATACTTTCAAGTATGGCGTTTTTT
>NZ_JAPQLG010000089.1:0-11873 GCF_028982005.1 Wolbachia endosymbiont of Drosophila bocki
ACATGAGACGCCAGATACGTTGAGTTTTTTTGTCATTTAATCTGTACAGAGAAGATAAATAAATAGCTTCAGTTTTATGATAAGGGAGCTGGCGAAGGGTGTCAAGTAAGTTTTGCATTTGATCCGTTTCTATGACTTAGATGCCAGTGCCTGCTACTTGACTCTCGGCTGGGTCAAATTTGTATAGCTACATTGTCGGTAAATCTAAATTGCTTTAATAATTTTGATTGAAAAATAGTTTTTCTATTATATAAATGCTACTTTGGGGTAATCAAAATGGAAGACGATAAACATAGCCTAGGTTTAAGGGTTATCCATTGGCTGATGGCTATTTTTATTATCGGCATGCTTTGCTCTGGACTTTATATGAAAAGCTTACCACTTAGCAATGAAATTAAGTTCAACATATACGCTATTCATAAGGCTTGCGGTATCACTATTCTTGGATTAATCATAGTACGCATATTTTTTCGCGTCTTTACTTATGTTCCACCACTTCCAGCAAATTTTTCTCGGTTTGTAATCAATATAAGTAAAGCAGTACACTTTGGTTTATATTCTTTGATGGTGCTAATGCCACTATCTGGCTATGTCATGTCTTCTGCTTCTGGCAAACAGATCAAATATTTTTTTCATATCCCTTTGTTGATTAATCAAAACAAAGATCTAGCTAACACGGCTAACGAGCTACATTCGATGCTTGCATATTTTATGGTACTCTTTATAATCTTACATATGCTTGGCGCCTTAAAACACACATTTATAGGTAAACAAAACATTTTTAAACGTATGATATAGGTTATATGTTAAGTAGCCTCTGGAAAAAAGGAACAGATTTTCTTGGCAGTGAGTTTGCTATAATGGGTGGTGCTATGAGCTGGGTTTCAGAGAGAAACTTGGTCTCAGCAATCTCAAACGCTGGTGGTTTTGGTGTGATTGCATGTGGTACAATGTTCCCAGACTTACTGGAAAAAGAAATCATAGAGACACAGAAGTTAACTAACAAGCCATTTGGTGTAAATCTAATTACTATGCACCCAAAGTTGAGTGAGTTGATAGATGTGTGTATTGAAACGAAAGTGAGCCATATAGTGCTTGCCGGTGGACTGCCAACAAAGCCTAATATAGAAAAAATCAAGGGTGCAGGCATTAAAGTTATGTGCTTTGCACCAGCATTAAGCCTTGCGAAAAGGTTAGTAAAAATGGGAGTAGATGCATTAATAATAGAAGGAATGGAAGCAGGTGGGCATATAGGTCCAGTTAGTACTTCTGTTCTTGCACAAGAGATATTGCCTCATTTTAAAAATGAACAAATACCAGTGTTTGTTGCAGGTGGAATAGGAAGAGGTGAAATGATAGTTAATTACCTGAAAATGGGAGCAAGTGGCTGTCAAATAGGTACATTATTTGTCTGCACTAATGAGTCAATTGCCCACAAAAATTTTAAGGAAGTGTTTATTAAATCGGCCGCACGTAATACAAGACCTTCTGTACAGATAAGTGCTGATTTTCCTGTAATTCCTGTAAGAGCTATAGCCAACAAAGCAAGCGATGACTTCATGAAGCGTCAAAAAGAAGTTATTGATGAATACCAAAAGGGACAGATCTCAAAAGAAGATGGGCAGCTTGAAATAGAAAAGTTCTGGGCTGGAGCTTTAAGAAGGGCAGTGATTGAAGGAGATGTTGAAACAGGATCTTTAATGGCCGGCCAAAGTGTTGGCATGGTTGATAGGGAAAAGCCTGTAAAAGAAGTGATAGATATATTAGTTCAACAAGCAAACAATCATATTGAACGCAAATCTGTAGAAGTAGAAAGCCCAGAAAGCAAATAGTTAAGCGACCTTCCAATAAGCAAGTTGCCGCAATTATTTATAATATGGCATAATTGCCCAGTTTTAATGTAAAATTAACGCTAAAAAGGTATCTATACATTTTATTATGTATGGAGGAATGTTATGCACAGTCCCTTTAAAAAACCTATGAGTAAGGAAGGAGATATTAACCAACAATTGAGCAACACTATATACAAAAAGGTAACAGCAGAAAATTATCAAGAAAATCAAGATGAGACTTCCAAAGAATGCAAAAGGTTGTTCAAGCAGGGAGCTAGTCCTAAAACATTGGCTGAATTGGAAAAAATACTGAGAGAACGACAAAATGAGCAGGCTATTGCAAAACACTTAGAGTCATCCAAGCAAGGAACTAGTCCTGAAGCATTAGCTGAGTTAGAAAAATCAGTGGGGAAAAAAAGAGAACATTATAATAATTATATCCAACACTTTCTTCCAGCGTTGAAAGCAGAAATAACAGAGTCAAAAAAACTAGACTCAAAAAAAAAGGCAGCAATAGTACAAACAATTTTGGATATTACTAACAGGAGCAGCAGTGTAAGCTCAATACCAAATGCTGTTGAAGAAAATATTGAAGATCAAATGCAGCTAAAACATATTGAAGAGCAAAACAACACACAAGAAACACCCTTGAATGTAGCTGAGAAAAAAAGTGGTGATAATAAAATACTTAGTAATTCAGATGTTACAGAGGAAGTGTTTGAAAAATATAGCAAGGTTGTGAAAGAAATAGAGGAGAAGCAAACTTCTAAACTCAGTAGTGGCAATGACTCAGATAGTGGAATAGACTCACCTAGAACGAGTAAAGAAAGTTTGAAATCATCAGTAAGTAGCAGAAGGAGCAGTTTAACTTTAGTAACAAGCACTTCATCTGAGGAAAGTTTAAACTCAACATTGAGCTCTGTTGAAGGAGATAATGGCTTACAACCAGAGGATGAAGGAGAGACAAAATTAGCACACCTAACTAAAACAAGGTCCAAAGGGCCAAGTGGACGAAGATCTCCTTCTAAATATAATAAAAAGATTGAAGATCAAGTTGAGAAAGAGTCACCACAGGTGTCATCCCAGTGCGTGACACTGGGATCCAGAGAAAAAGAAAGTATGGATACAAATAGTCAAACTACTCAGATGACAGGCAGCCAGGCAAAAGATTCAATGCAACCCGAAGAAAAAAGAGACAGAAAAAACGCCATTACAATCGTGCAGAAATTTCCTTTGAATAAGAAAAAGGGTGAAGATACTCCACTTGAAAAACAACCCAATAACAGAAATCTTCACGTTGCATTTGTAGCAGGTTGTGCTCTCTCCACAATAGGGTGCATTGTTGCAGGAGCAATGACATCAGGATTGATAGGAGCAGGACTACTTGCTATGGTTGCAGTGCTTGCTATAGCAGCAGTAGCTGAATTGCATTCAAACTTCCTATCAAGTAAATTAACATCCATTAATGTGAGTCCTCTTGTTGATGATAAGAGCTTACAGCATGTTCGCAGCGGTAAAAATTAAATATGTGTTACTTGTAGTGGATAAGTGAATTCAGTTCTTGCCTATTGATATAAAAGTTGTTATATTTGGGGAATATTTAAAAGGTGTTTAGTTGATGCGCATTCAATTGAATAAAGTTTTGGTTTTTATAGCCTTATTAAGTTTCATTTTTGCGTCATATTCTAGCGAAGCAAGTTCGGCGAGTGATGAATTAAAGGGTATACAAGAAACGGTAAAAAATTTTATTTCTTCATTTTCAGTTAAAGATACTGTAGAAAATATGAGTCCTTCAACAATCATAGGGTTGTGTATAGCTGCAGTGATACTTGCAGTAGTGTTCAGAGGTCTAATCTTTTTTATGATAATGTTTGGTGTACTGGTCCTGATGTTCGGTAGTACAGAAAAGGCAACAGACTACTTAAAAGAAAAATTTAACTTTACAAAAGATATAAAATTACAATCCGATAGCGAAAAAAAAGATAAAAATTAAGATAGTATTTTTATCTTTTTTAATTATCTTTATTGAATACGCATATGCAGTTAAAAGTACCAACAGTTAACTCTAAGCTTAAAAAAAAGAACAACTTAGCATTACTAGAAAGCATTGATTTAGATTTTGTTCCTTATGCTTGTCATTACGATGAAGAAACCATACTCACAAAACAGGGAGAATTGTTAAAAATAATCAAGTTAGAAGATTATTCTTCTGTTGATAACTACAGCGACCTCAGAACTGAAATTAGAAAAAGCATATCAAAAAATATTAATAGCCTGTATTTTACCGTTTGGATTCATACCGTTAGAAAGCGCAATAAACTGAGCTTGAAATGGAATAAAACTGAAGACTTCTCTGACAACCTACATTCAACGTGGTTTAATAAACTAACTGATAGTAAATTACAGTATATAAATGAACTATACATTGTAATATTGTTTAGCGATTTTGGCAAGCATACTAATAATTCGTTTTTTTTCAATAGAATAAAGAATAAGCATAAGTTGTCTTTACAAGAAAGCCATCAGGAGTTGCAAAAGATAACTGACGTAATTCAAAATGATTTAGGACCTTTTGGAGCTAAAAAACTGAGTCTAAGGTTTAGTGAAGGTAAAATATATTCTGAAATGATAGAATTTCTCCACTATATTGTTACATTAACGCACAAAGATTATCCAATACATGAAAGGGGCCTGTCGCAATATATTAGAAATTTTAAAATAGCTTTTGGTTTCAATACGTTTCAAACAATATTTGAAAATCAACAGAAATTTGGCTCTATTTTCAGCATAAAAGAATACCGGGAAATCTCTTTAGGTAATATAGATAGATGCTTGCAGCTTGAATCTGAATTTATCATTACAGAAATAATGATATTTACTAGTAATAACAAAGCAATAAAAGAATTTAAAAAACAAATCAACATGCTGCAAATTAGTGAGGATAATACCTTACTTAAAAGCTCAGGAATCGAAGAAATAATAGAGCTTGAAAAGACCTCTAGTATAGACTTCTGCCAACAGAAAATTATTTTTACAATATTTGCAGATGATAGGAATAAGTTAGCTGAAAGTATTAGTGATTTATCTTCTATAATGTCATTAGTTGGCTTCATGATGTTTAGAACTGATTTACATATGGAAAGTCATTTTTGGGCACAACTTCCAGGCAATTTTGCTTTTATTACGCAACCGAAAAATATCTTAACAAAATACGCTTGCAGCTTTGCTATGCTGCACGATTTTACGTCAGGTACGTTAAAAGGAAGAAGGTGGAAAGAAGCGGTAATGATTTTTTTCTCAAAAAAAGGAAATCCTTACTTCTTTAATTTTCATGGAAAAAGAAATAATGGCCATACTACGATACTCGGAGCTCCAAATTCAGGCAGAACTTCACTCATTAATTTTCTATTATCAGAATCAAGAAAGTTTAACCCAAGAATTGTCATATTGGATAACACTGGAAAATCAATAATTTTTACTAAAGCAGTGAGTGGTAAATATTACATAATCGATCCAAAATATAAGGACAAAAGCCTAAAATTTAATCCACTAAACATTGAAGATAGTGCTTCCAATCGCAATATGTTGGTTGAACTGATCAGAAGAATGGTAGCCGATGCGAGCTTGGTGGACGTAGAAGAAAAGATAAGAAAAATCGTGGATTCTATATTTGCTATACCAAGGGAATCGCGTTCTATTTCACAAATTTCTGAGGTGCTCTTGCTTCTCGAGGGTAAGATAAGTAGATGGTGTGACGATGGTGACTTTGCTTACTTATTTCAAGATGGTAATGAATCAGATATTGACTGGGAAACAAAAATTATATCTCTCAACACCGCAAACCTTACAAAACAAAAGGAATGTATGTCCGTGATACTTTACTATTTTTTATATTCTTTTGAGGCAAAATGTGATGGCTCGCCTGCAATACTTGTTTTGGATGAAGCATGGGAGATAAGTAATATTTTTCCTACAGAGAAAGAGTTTGATAACTGGATGCAAAGAATGACGGAACTAAATGTTGTAGTAATCCTAAGTACTGAGAATTTAAATCTCGCATTTGCTAGCAAATTTACTCAATATTTAGATAAACATGTTGATACAAGAATCTTGATGCCGAACGTCAATGCAAATAGATTATACATGAAGGCATTTTCTCTATCGAAAGAGGAGCTGAATATAGTTCTGCAGACGCCAACACAGGAAGGTTTATTTTTGATAAAACAGTACAAAGGATTAGTAACCTTAAATCTGGATTTGAAGGATATGCAAGAAATACATGTACTTTCAGCTAACAAAGAGACTATAAAGTATATGTATGAGGCAATAAAAGAAAAAGGAGAAGAAGTTAATGAGTGGTTACCGGTATTTTATGAGAAGTGTAAAGCTTAATTTCTTATTGATGTTTTTTTTGATACTTGGTCTTTCGTATCAAGGATATGCTGATTGTCCAACATTTGTAGAAAGTAATACTTGGTGGGAAGCAATAGTTGGTGGAGATTGGGTAAAGGAAATTAAGGTGCAAGCAATAAAAGATCAAGGAGTTGATGGTTACTTTAATCCCAAAATTAGAGTATGTGCTTATGATGGACAAAGTTATTGTTATGGCTTACAAAGTGGGGAATCCTGCCGCCAGATATATGGAACGCAAGGTACAGGAGCTGGAGTTTCTGCTGCAGCTTTTATCGACTGGGAAGGAGATAAAACAAAAGCTGGAGGAGAAATTGCTCGGGGTCTTAAATGGGAATGGGCAGACGGTGTTACTGATGAGGAAAAAAGAAGATTCGCTAACTCTCCTAAAATATGTGCTTGCAGTCAAAAAGGGGCTTGTATGTCAGGAATTTCTTCATGGGGTTCTAGAGTATTTTCGGGTGAGAATATTTTCCGTCCTGGGGAGATGGAAAAAGTCTGTGATACCTGCTACCAAACGGCAGTAAAATGTGCTCCTGTGCCACTTGCACCTAGCCCTCCTTCGTTCTGTGAACAACTTGCGATGTCACCTCCACAAGTTAGAATTGTTCCTATAACAAATGAAGATAATGATTACTTCGATCCAAGAGTCGGGGTGATAATTAGCGGACTGGAGGAAAGAAAAGAGTTAGGTTTTCCACACGTTGTTTCAAATAATGAGAACATTCCAAATCACTCATATACTGTTACAGATAAGGATACTCACTATTACTTCAAAACCTATAGAAAAAAGGGCCAGCTCTGCGCTGAATACCATGGAACTCAAAGTATAGACAAAAAAAATCCACAGTTCGTCCGCTGTTTCCCGGCACCACCTGCTCCAGAGCCTGAGATAGTGAAGGTAGCAAATGAAAACACGCTAGAAATAAAAATGAAGATGAGCGAGAGCACTTGTACTTATAGAGCACATGGAGTCTACAGCAATGGTGTCTGTACTTTCAATGTTATCACTAATTCTACTAAGAACATCGGCCCTCTATCTTTAAAAGTAGTAAAACCAGCAATAGTAGCAAAAACGACTGACAGTAGTAACACAAAAAGTTACATTGATAATATTATAGAAGGTATATTAGAAAGTAATCCGCAACAATTTAAAGTTCTGAAAGAATATGGCTATGTTCCTGATATTGAAACGGAATGTAAAGAGTTTCAGGGGAATAAGTGCAAATTGAACAACTTAGGACAACCAGAAATAGAAGTAAAGTATAAAGGAAATTCTAAAAGTAAAATGCTTTGTCTTTCTGGATGGCAGCCAGAACCAGAGGAGTTTGTTCTTGAAAGAGAAGGTAAGGTAGTACCACTAAAATCAATGGGAACAAAATATATTGAATACAATTCTGTTTATTCAAAAGAATCAAATCAGTTCTATTATCTTCCAAGCAAGGAAATAGGTGACCTTTTGAAAAGACCTCAAAATCAGTTGGATAAAATAATGTTTAATAAGCAAGGGTATGTTTTCTTCCCTGACGACAATAAACAGGAAAAGGGGAAATGCAGTTACTGTGTAAAAAGAAATGATAAGATAGACGACGCATTTAAATCTGATAAAGGACTGAAAGTAGTATACAAATTGACGGATGTAGAGCATAGAGAAAAATGTAATCAAGGTGACGATGGCTGCATCTGCTTTAATGGAACATGCAGCCGTTCAACACGATATGTAGACAAAGAAAACACCCAATCTTTTTATACAAAGATTTCACAAGATGCAAATGGCGTTGTCACGCAACAAGAAGCACCAATTAAAGCAAACAGAACAGAGGTTTTTTACGCTGATAAATTGTGTAGGTTCGATTTAGAAGGTCTCAAAGAGAAGTTAAAAGAGATAATCGAGAAACAACTGGAAAAAGAGAAACAAGAACCGGAAAAAAAGAGCGAAAAGTCCCATGTTTTTGGAAGTGGAGATTATGATGTGGATGGCTCACAAATAACATCTAGCCGTGTTGAAATAGAAGTGTGGGGATGTGGTGAAGCAGGTCACATAAAAGATACACCTTACACTTACACACCTAATTCCACTGAAAGTAGAGTAGGAATGCCAGGAGATTATATAAAAGCTGAATTGGAAATTGATCTTGATTATCCTATAATTAACATTAAAGTTGAACGGGGAGGAGGTAACAGGGAAAAGGAATATACAGATAAGGATGGGGGTCCTATTTTTATAAGAAAGTGTCGTTTAGGTAAACAAGAGTGCAAGGATTTAATCACTATGGGAGGCGGAGGCATCTATAAAATATATGAGTATAAGGATTATACCGAACCAATAATTGATGATAGTGTAAAATTAAAAGAAAAAACCACAACAACAGGATTGCGGGTTACTGAAGATAATAAAATAATATATATAGAAAATGGTGAAATCAAGCATGAAACAGTAAAGTGTAGCAAGGGTTTTGGAAGCAGTAAACCTGGTGCAGGTGGTTGCATTGATAAAAGTAAAAGAATTTATGGTAAAGGCTCTGCAGGGCAGGTGAAGGTAACGCCTATTATAAAGGGATTTGACATAAACATAATAAATGATGCTATTGAAAAAATGATAGGAAATCGATATGATCCCGGGGGGGTTAGGGATTTTTCGAGGAGTGAGTTTGACACGAGTTTAACTAAGATGATTGAAGAGGAACTCAAAAAAGAATTGTTAAGGTAAAAAGATATAACTCTGAAAATTATGCTCTCGTTTTAATAATTAATTAAAGTAAAGCATGTAGTAAATGGTGTAATTGCTGTATCTTAACAAAAAGGTATAACGAATGTAAGGAGGGTACTTTATGTCTCTAAAGAATAAAATTTCTGAGCTAATAGAACAACAATTTAGCATTAAATACCATGACAATTATTTGGCTTACGCTATACATAAGTGGGCTGCAAGCGAAATATCTAATTCTATTGCTTTTTGCATAATTGGTTGTGGAAATTGCAAGATTGGATATCAAGATGCTGCAAATTCGTTCAACATAACAAAAGAAGAAATTGAACAAGGCAATATTGCAAGCATAGAAAGTAAAATAAAAAATGAAGCTGAAAAATCAGGTAGCGAGTTTTCTGAGTTGATTTCTAGAATGGATCAATCGCTAAAAGAGCAGAGTGAAAAGTCTATTGTACAAATTTTAGATTCATCCGCTGGGGAGATGTTAAGGAGTTTCTGTGATAGCCCTGTACAGTCTCCAGAGCCTCAAGAACCCTCTGCTTCATCTGAAGAGCATGCTACAGAAGGCCCAGAAACTAGTGTTAATTCAGATCTTTTGTCAACCTAATCAACCCCATATATATGTTTTTTTTGTACCCATGCTTTGCGTTTTGGGGTGGAAAGAAAGCACCATTCTTCGTTGCATTTTTCTATCTTCATCACAACAAACTTGTCTATTTTCATAGTAATCTTGCTGTCTACACTCTGTTTTTGATATCCATAGGTATCTTCTTTTACAATCGCGTAGCGCTTATCACTAAGAAGATTGCCTTTTATCCATCCGCAGTCTTCATCTATATCGCAGACCTTTTTCCAACTCTCAAACTCCTCTATCACTTTCAGGGGCAGATTTTTGCAAGTGTATATCCATTTTACAGGATAGTGAAACCCTGGCCCCGTTCTCATGTTGATCTTATTTGATTTGGTTGAAACAAAGTTGTTAGCAAACAAGCTATGGCTAAATAATAAAAACAATAGGATAATAGTACTGAACCAAGATCCCAGTGTCACGCACTGGGATAACGTGAGGGATAGTGTAACAGACTTATTCATCATAATTCACGATTAGGTTGACATAAGATAAAGAGTAAATTAAAAATTGAATAGATCTTTAAATGCAAAATCAATGCCTATAGAAATATTAATGCCTGCTCTTTCACCAACAATGAGCAAAGCTAGAGGAAAAATTGTAAAGTGGCATAAAAAAGAACAAGACAAAGTTGAAGTAGGCGACGTAATTGCTGAGATAGAGACTGATAAAGCCATAATGGAGTTTGAATCTATAGATGAAGGAGTCATAGCAAAAATTTTAGTAACAGAAGGAACAAGTGGCGTGTCTGTAAATCAACCAATAGCTTTAATGCTGGAAGAAGGAGAAGATGAAAGTGCACTTAACAACTATACTTCAACTTCCATCAATAGTGCAGTTAAAAAGGAAGTGACAAAAAGTGCTGTTGATAATCAAAAATCAGAACACCAAGATTTAAACGGAAAGCCAATAAGTCATTCTTCGGTGTCATTCCAGCGCGTGACGCTGGAATCCAACCCCTCAATGTCATCCCAGTGCTTGACACTGGGATCTAGAAAAGAAGAATGGATCCCAGTGTCAGCTACTCAGATGACAGAGGGTTATGCAGAAGGTAGAACAAAAATAAGCCCATTAGCTAAGAAAATAGCTCAAAATGAAGGGGTTAATGTGCAGCAATTAAAAGGTACAGGACCATATGGTCGCATAATTAAGGCTGATGTGTTGGAGTTTTTAGGCAGTGGTATACATACTGAAAGTCCTGAGAAAGATACCATAGTTGAAGTAAGCAACATGCGCCAAGTGATAGCACAGCGCCTGACTGAATCAAAACAGAATGTTCCACATTTTTATTTAACTGTAGATTGCCAGGTTGATAAGTTAATATCGTTAAAAAACGAGATTAACTCAGCAGATGAAAACAATAAAGTAACAATTAATGATCTAATCATAAAAGCTGCAGCTTTCAGCATGAAAAAATTTCCTGATATAAATTCTTCGTGGATAGATAATAAAATACTGAGATATTCAAATATAGATATTTCAATCGCTGTGGCACTTGAAGATGGGCTAATTACTCCTATAGTAAAAAATGCTGATAAAAAGGGTATTTTATCTATATCAAAAGAAGTGAAAGATTTAGTAAGCAGAGCAAGATCTGGAAAATTGAAACCTGAAGAGTTTCAAGGAGGAGGGTTTACTATCTCCAACTTAGGGATGTTTGGTATAAAAGCCTTCAGTGCTATAATCAATCCGCCGCAATCTTGCATTATGGCAGTTGGTGCATCTAAAAAACAACCAATTGTTATGAATGAGAAAATAGAAATAGCAGAAATAATGACAGTAACGCTCTCTGTTGACCATAGAGCAGTTGATGGGGCACTCGGAGCAAAGTTTTTAAATGCCTTTAAGCATTATATAGAGAATCCTCTGGTGATGCTTATTGAAACTGCGGTAATCTATTAGCATTGTTATTACAAAATTAATACCTCTAAGTTTACACTTTTATTAGTTAATAGGTTTAGAGGTAAAAAAATGAATACTACAGTAGAAAAAAATAATCCAAAAATTTTTCCTCAAAATGAAGGAAAGATTAACTTAAAAGGCATGGTTGCCCCACCTGTTCCTCCGAAATCTTCCCAAGCTAAATTTGCTGGAATAAAAGCAATTTTTGAGCGAAATGTACCTCATTCTCAAGCAAATGATAGTAATAAAACAGTGAGTAGCAATCTTGGAAGAACATTTGGCCCAACAATGCAAAAACTCATGGAAGACAACATTCATAGCACTCCTAAGAACCTGTTAAGGATCTCGAAAATATGAGGTAAAATAAGCATAGTTAAGAAAGAGGTATATC
>NZ_JAPQLG010000090.1:0-4629 GCF_028982005.1 Wolbachia endosymbiont of Drosophila bocki
TAGATATACCTCTTTCTTAACTATGCTTATTCTACCTCATATTTTCGAGATCCTTAACAGGTTCTAAGAGTAGCTAAGGAACTAGCTACAAAATAAAATGCATTAGCCTCACTAAGCAAATTGCTCATTACTCCCCTCCCCCCACGTTCAGTAGTCTTGTATATATTTATTAAAATTCTCTTATCTGTGGAGGAATTATAGTGCTGCACCTACAACAAACTTCCCATTTTCAGTCTGCTAGCTAAAAATGGCTAAGGTCTTATGTATCCAGTGTACAACTGTACTCAAAATGTGTGGCAGCTGTTGGTCGGGGTAGAACATCCACTGGTATATCCAGGATCTTCCACAAATGAAGGAACAGACGTTTCGCCTGGCAAATATTGTGCAACTTCTTCTACTAACACGGACTTTATTGCTTGAATCACTTGTAATATTACTTTTTTATCATCATCTCTGATCACTTCATTTTCCCTTACTAATTTTTCTACCTCATCTGTTATATACTCTATCGCCTGTTGCAAAAAAAGCACTTCTTCTTGTTTCTTTTTCGACAAATCTTCTTGAAGTTGTTCTATTTGAGAGGATTGCTCCAAAAGTGAACTGTTTAATTCTTTCACCTTATTATCGTGATCATCCTTCACTGTTGTTAATGTGTTATCAGATTCTTTCTCTTCTTTTTGTAAAGATAATAACTCCTTTTTCAGCTCCTCAATTTTAGATAAGTACTCTTTCTCCTTTGTACACAATTTATCAACTTTACTTTCAAGATCAGTGCGCTTTTGACGTTCATCACTAACTTTACCTTCTAATTCTTTCTTTTCCTTTTCCGATTGGCATAACTTCTTCTCTAATTCTTCTATGTCGCTTTCTGAGCTCTCATGTTGTTCTTACGATTCTAAAGTTTTTAATTGTTTTACTTCTTCTACTTCTACTTTTTTTCTTAACATAGTTAATTGAGTACGCAGAGAAGAAGCTTCCCTACTTTTATGTTCTAATTCCAAGTTTAATTCATCTTCATATTCCAATCTTAAGCGTAACTCATCTTCATATTCTGACTTTAAACATAACTTATTCTTTTCACTTTCTAATTTGCATTGACACAATTCCCCCATTAAAGAATCTACTCTTTCATTCAATCTTGTACTTTCATCACGTAACTCTTGGTGTTCAAGAGAAAGCATCTCCTCCTTATGTTTTAACTGACCTTTTACTTTTGCACTCAATTCTGTATTTTCATCGTGTAAATCTTTGTTCTTATTATTAAGGGCACCTATCTTACCCTCTAATTCTCGGATTTGATTACCTTTATTATTTAACTCTTTTGTAGCATCATCTAATTTTTGCTGTGCATCATCTTGTTGTGTCTTTAACTGCTCTATTTCCTTATTTAACCCTGCAATTTCGCTTTCCAAATCTTGCTTTTCTCGAGTTAATTGATCTTTTAATTCCTTCACTTCTTTATTTACAGCTTATTTAGCTTTTTCTCCCAGAGCTATTTTACTTTCTAACTCTTGTACCCTACTCTCTGATTGTTGTTTTACGCTTTCTAACTCTTGCTCTTTTTCAGCAAATTTATTTTTCTCAACCTCTATTTTCTTATTATTACTAATTATTTTACATGAAAGTGCAAGCACCAAAATAGAAAGTATAGACAAACTCAAAGCAACAGGAAGAGCTACATTAAAGGCTGCAACTGAAGACAAGAACTTAACATAAGGGGCAACAGCAAGTGTCCCAGACGCAAGCAATACCAAAGTAGCAAGAGCACCAGCTATAAGATATGGTGCATTGGCTTTATTATATAAATCCCCCATTATTATTCTCTCACAATCAATAATGACTATGATAGCATAGATATCAAAGGAAGTGAAGCTATAAAAATCAGTATAAGTCTATATTCACTATGTATTTCCCGTCTTCAGTTTCAAGCTCAGACTGCATCCACTCTATCGTTTCCGCATTGCACACTGCCTGCAAATCATCCTGTGCGGATTGATCCAACTTATCCTCTTGTACGCTCGCTTTTATCATCAACTTTTTTATCAGATGCTTAACTGATACATTATTATCTGCCTTCATCTTTCTGATAATATTTAATATCTGAATAACATTATCTCCCATTTCCTCTGAATATTTATCGTAGATAAGTTCTTCTTTGCTCGGCCAATTACTTTGATTGTGTACAGAATTATAACTATACAACTGGTGGTATATCTCTTCTGTAATGTAAGGCAAGAAAGGTGCAAATAACCGCAAAATAATATTCAGTACATATGCCAAACTTTGTTTTACACTGAAGGTTGCTTCACTGCTTCCGTACGCGCGTTTTTTTACTAATTCCAAGTAGTTATCACAAAAATCCTTCCAAAAAAATTCTTCTACTGCACTCAAAGCTTCACAGTATTCAAACTGTAATAGGTTATTCGTTGCTCTACCTATTACTTTGTACAGCTTAGACAGTATCCATTTATCCATCGTCTCACTGATGGAATTTATGCTTACTGTTTGATGCTTTTCCATGAACATGGAAACAAACTTGCTAGCGTTCCAAAGTTTTGTAACGAGGCGCTTGCCAATTTTGAATATATTTTCAGAGTAGACTGTATCAACTCCAAGCCTTGAGTTCGCTGCCCAATAGCGCACTACATCAGCTCCATAAGTTTCAAGTATTACATGAGGAGTGATGATGTTACCCTTTGATTTACTCATCTTTTTCTTATCATCGGTTAAACACCAACCGCTGATCATAATGTTTTTCCAAGGTAAAGAATTTGCATGATAATGTGCCTTTAAAATAGTATAAAAAGCCCAAGTTCTGATTATCTCATGGCTCTGGCTGCGCAGATCTGCAGGAAATATCGTATCATAGCGATGATTTGGTAAGCTAAACTCACTGTTTACTGCCAGTGCACTCAGTTGAGGAGTAATTGAACTTGTGGCCCAAGTATCCATTACATCTTGATCTGGGATAATCTCTTCTTTGCTATACCCTTTTGGCAAATCTTTGAGTGGATCAATAGGTAGGGCCTTTATTTCAGCTAGAATAATTTTACCTTCTTCTCCCTTACGTTTAGAATACCACGCTGGAAATGGCACACCAAAATAGCGCTGCCTTGAGATGCACCAGTCCCAATTTAGCCCTTCTATCCACACTTCCATACGTTTACGCATATTGCTTGGGTGCCAATTGCATTCTTTTACTTTATCTAATACTTGAGCTTTTTGCTCTAAAATCTTGATAAACCATTGATAAGTAGGTAATATCTCAAGTGGTGCACCAGATCTTTCTGCGCACTTAACAGAATGAGAAATGTTAGTGCTTTCTATCAAAAGTCCTTTTCCACTCGAGATTTCAATCATCCTCTTTCTTGCTGCTGTAACTTTCAATCCATTTATTTCATCGTAGATTCCAGTGTCAGCTACTTTCATGACGCCGGGGTGTGGTGGAATGACATCATCTAGATTCATCCTCCCATCCTGATCGATGATAATTTTCATCGGCAGGTTATGCTTTTGCTGCCAATACATGTCGAGTTCATCACCGAATGTACAACACATAACAAGCCCGGTGCCTTTATCTATTTTAACCTTATCATCTGCTATTATTGGAACTTTCTCCTCTGTTATTGGCACTACCGCTGTTTTCCCGATCAGATGAGTGTAGCGCGTATCCTCTGGATGACAAAAAACTGCAACGCATGCTGGAAGTAGTTCAGGTCGCGTAGTTGCAATATTGATCTGCTCATTTTCTTGAGTAGAGAAAACTATCGTGTTTAAGGATGACTCAAAAACTTTATCTTCTATTTCTGCTTGCGCAATTGCTGTTTTATCAACCGGGTCCCAAAGGATAGGCTGCATTTTTCTATATGCATATCCCTTGTTATATAGATCAATAAACGACATCTGTGAAAGCGTCACAGTTTCCTTGCTGATCGTGTGATATTCCAAATCCCAGTCATAACTAATGCCGACCGATTTAAATAGTTCCTTGAATTCTTGCTTTGATTTTTCAATAACCTCATGGCACATCTCTATAAATTTTTCCCTGCCAACTTCTTTTGCGCGGGTTTTATAGGTTTGCTCAACCAATCTTTCAGTGGGAAGCCCATTATCATCAAACCCAATTGGGTAAAACACATCTTTTCCCAGCATGCGCTGAAACCTTGCAATAAAGTCCGTGTGGCAATAGCTAAATATATGGCCAATATGGAGTTTTCCCGATATTGTCGGTGGAGGCGTGTCTATAGTGAAAGTGTTATCCTTTTCACCATTCCATTTATAAACTTTACTACCTTCCCATAATATGTTGTATTTGTCTTCAACTTCTTTAAAGCCGTATTTTTCTTTTAACATAAATATTTCTCAATTTTAAACCTTAAGCTAGCAACGTTATACCGCCGCGGTATCTCTAGATCCCTCTAACAAGCAGCGGAATGACGATGGTCGGTAAACCTAAATTACTTTAGCTATAGCACAATTAAGTAAATACGGCAATTTTACGCCAAAATTTTTTGTTTACGAACATAAATTTTCTATGCTATGATAAAAATATTACTTGACCTTAGAACCTGTTAAGGATCTCGAAAATATGAGGTAAAATAAGCATAGTTAAGAAAGAGGTATATCTAT
>NZ_JAPQLG010000091.1:0-1000 GCF_028982005.1 Wolbachia endosymbiont of Drosophila bocki
GGTTGCTTATAATTCTGACTATAGTTAGCCTTTCATAAGTAGCGATGCAACAAAGCCCACTGGGATCCAGAAAACTTAACTTTAAATAAGTGGCTGCATAATAAAGGCTGGATTCCAGACTGGAATGACATCATCTGCTACACACTTGAATGACAAGAGAAGAATTCTGAAACAACAAGTTTCAAGGAAATCTTATGTAAAATCTAGCATTAACAAAAATTATACTATTTTCATGCATGCTGTGGTTTTTGTAATTAATGGAGTGTGATATGCCGGCTAGTTTAAAATTTGAAAGTGCTGCAGGAACAGCAGCAGCAACTCTGGCAGAAGTCAAACTTGTAACTTTGGCAGATAATACGGGTAATGAATATACTTTGGATATAACCACAAATGATCTTAAAGTGGGATATACACCAAATGGTGGTCAAATAACAGAGCACAAAATAACTGGTCTATCAACAGCTCTGGGAAGTTTACTTAGTACAAAAGATAATAATGAATCAGTTCTAGTAGATACATTAGGAAACTTTCTTGATAGCCCAGATAAAGCAAAGTATGATGGTCAAAATAACCAAACAGTAAAGGAGTTCTTAGTAAGTAAAGGGCTAAAAGGAGAGAAAGGGGATACTGGTCCTAAAGGAGAAGATGGTAAAAATGGAACAAGTCCATCAGCTGCTGAAATAGCTGCTGAGAAAGCCTTACAAGATCATGTAACAAAGATAAGCATAGAAAGTCCAGAATTTAAAAGAGCTGTGCAAGAGGAAATGTCACAACCGTATTTTGAGCCTCCAACAAGTGATGATGCTGCACTTAATTGGACTTGGTAATACAGCTTAGATCCAAGTAGTCACGCTACTTGGATGACGTCATACGGTCCTCGGATGACGGAAAAAGGACTCGGATAACACCCTACAATGTCATTCCAGCGCGTGACGCTGGAATGGCTTTGTTGCATCGCTACTTATGAAAGGCTAACTATAGTTAGAATTATAAGCAACCT
>NZ_JAPQLG010000092.1:0-572 GCF_028982005.1 Wolbachia endosymbiont of Drosophila bocki
TCCTCAGGTTTTAATACTGGATGAAGCAACCTCTGCCCTTGATTACAAAAGTGAGAACCTCGTGCAAAAAGCATTGAGCAAGTTAATGCAAAACAGAACAACAATCGTAATTACACACAGGCTATCAACCGCACTCAAGACTGACAAGATTATAGTAATTAATCATGGAAAAGTAGAAGAAGTAGGAACTCATGACTCTCTAATGAGTAAAGACGGGCTGTATGCAAAACTGGCGAAGATAGAGTGGAATTGAAAGAAAATTTAAATCATACCGTTAGTTGATATGCTAGATTTATAATTAAAATTATTAAATTTTTAATTTTATTATTTTATAATGGTTCCATAGTTATCCGGAAATTTCGTGATCTGTAGTTTCTTTCATTCACGTTATATTCATAGCTTGTTCTATCTTAATGTAATTCCAATTTTGACTGTATAAGAGGTCTCTATGTTAAAACATAACTATAGTGATAAAATCAATAATCGCTATTCATATACTAACAAATTTCTTAGAACCTGTTTAAAATCTTCGTAATAGGAGAGAAATGAAGGAAAGGACAATCATTTGCAAG
>NZ_JAPQLG010000093.1:0-2182 GCF_028982005.1 Wolbachia endosymbiont of Drosophila bocki
CCAGCTTGCAAATGATTGTCCTTTCCTTCATTTCTCTCCTATTACGAAGATTTTAAACAGGTTCTAATAAAACCCAATTACAATTAAAACAAAAATATCAAAGTAAAATAAAGTATTATATTTCATAATAACAAGAGCCTTAAATTAGTACATCTAACGATTTTATCATACGAGCCTTCGATAAATTATCTACTTATTACAATCAACTTCTCTAACATCTTTATTTTTTAACCATAAGAGCCCAAAAACAGCCACCAGCAAACATACAGGAATAACTGATGTTGCTTTTATCAGCAATTCAGCACCATACACAGGATTTCCTTGTATTATTGTTCTATCCCAACACAAATCTACTATTTTTGCGATCCCAGTGTGAAAAAAATAGCCAAAAACCATAACTATCATGTTTGACACAGCTGTAGCCAGGCCTACTAAGTTATTATTTACATAACTTATCGCTTTGTAAATGGTAACCACCTGATATCCAGATGTGAAGCCAATAATAAAAAGCGTAGGTAATACAACATACAAGCCACCAATCTGAGTAAAAAGTAAAAGAAAACTAGCGATCATTGCAAATGAGCATGCAATTATTACTTCATAATGCTTATTTTTATATTTTTCCAATAAATAAGCCAAAGAGAATGATCCTGTTAACATTCCTATCAATATTACGGAAGAGAGAGAAGATGCCAAGTCTTCATTCATTTTATATACTTCAAAAAAGAATGCTTTCACCCAACCATCGGCAAAACCTTGCATTGGACCGACCATGAGTCCACCAAAAAAGCTAATTAGAATAATATGCTTGTTGAAAAGTATGTTTTTTAAGTCTCTAATGCTAACTTTTTCCTGTTGAGCATTGCTTTCAGGCGTTACTAAGAACAGCAACAGAGCAAGTAAACACCCAAATGCTGAGAATGTATAGATAACATAATTCCAGCCAAATTTATCGAGTAAGAAGTCTAAAGGTAACCCGCCACATATCCCCCCCAAAATTCCTATAATTATAGATAAGCTGGCCATTCTTGCTGATTTTTCTTGCGCAAAATACATGCTTGCAACTTTAAAGATTCCAATTGCCGAAGCGGATGACCCAATTCCCACAATTATTCTTCCAATTATTGAATAACTCCACTCATCAAAGCATATAAGCGGTAGTGTTCCGGTAAATGTCAAAACGGTACAAGCAGGTAAAACAAACTTTGGTCCAAATCTATCAAGGAAAAGACCAATAGGTATATGAGCTAGCGTATAGCCTATATAGTATAACCCACCAAACTGGCCAACATCTGCAATACTTATGTTAAATTTTGTTATTAATTCAGGCGCAATTATGTTTGGAATTACGCGTAATATATATTGGTATGCATAAAACAGTGACGTCAACAACCAGATTAAAAAATTCCTCTGCAATACTTTACCCCAAAGCCAGCATTATAGATACTCTGTTTATAGAAAACAATATTTTTATGAATACTTATTTTAATTTACCGGAATTTTATACAGTTGAACTCATAGCCAACATAAGTAGTTTATGCATTAACTAAATTTTCCAGGTTCAAGTTTGGATGATAGAAAAAGTTCACTTTTTCTATTTTTAAAAGAGACCTTTTATTTTACTTATAATTTTTTCTACCATATCTACAACTGGCTCATGAATGAGGTATATGAAAAAAATTACACCACAAATGATAAGTATATTTATGATTTTACCCTTATTCATCTTTATCTTGAGCTTCACTTTTGTTACAAGATCCATTTTATTTATGTTTTTATTTCATGCTGACAATTATATCTTAAATACCATAATTTTCAGTAAAACTTGACTTCAGAAGTATTCTATTAATTCAATATTAACCTTTTTATGTGTAAAATAGTTAATATAATATTAAAGCAGGCTGATGAATATAAGCACGATAGATAATACGCTGCAAAATTACATAACAAAATACATTGAACAAACATTCGCTACACACGTGCTAGGCAATAGATACGACAAATTGTATAGGAAACTTCTAAGTGGTATAGAAGAGATAATAAAGCTCGCTGTAAATGAAGCAAAACACTACGATGAAAATTTAGAAGATCTATATAACGATTCAAGATTTAATAAGAACCTGTTAAGGATCTCGAAAATATGAGGTAAAATAAGCATAGTTAAGAAAGAGGTATATCTATG
>NZ_JAPQLG010000094.1:0-6651 GCF_028982005.1 Wolbachia endosymbiont of Drosophila bocki
CACCAGCTTGCAAATGATTGTCCTTTCCTTCATTTCTCTCCTATTACGAAGATTTTAAACAGGTTCTTAGTCTGTGTTTTAATTTGGTTGTGTTTTATTAAAAAAACTTTAAATTTATTTTATAATCGATACTCAAATATAATGACTCAAACTTGGGATTTGTTGCAAACAGGGCAAAAGGAAGGCTATAAAATTGCGTATACCAATGCTCGTATTATCGACCCGGAAACTAAACTTGATATAAAAGGTTCATTATTGACTGAAGGGGATAAAATTGTTGACTTTGGTGAATCATTATTTTCAACAAGTGGAGTTGATAAAACAATAGACTGTAAAGGGCTTGTTCTAATGCCAGGCCTTATTGACATTCACGTACATTTTCGTGAACCAGGCCAGGAACATAAAGAAACTATATATACAGGCAGCAAATCTGCAGCTGCGGGGGGAGTTACAACTGTAGTTTGTCAGCCAAACACTGTTCCAGCAATTGATAGCGTTATTTTGGCTAAATATTTGAAATATAGAGCACTTGAAACTTCACATGTAAACGTTGAATTTTACGCTAAAATCACCACTTCGGAAGAACACCTGACTGAAATGGCACTTTTAAAGGAAGCAGGTGCGGTTGGGTTCACCGATGATGGCATGCCAGTTATGAACCCAATGATTATGAGACAGGCGCTGCTTTATTCAAGTATGCTGAATGTTCCTATTGCTCAACATGCAGAAGATTTAAATTTATCTGCTGGTGGCGCAATCAACGAAGGTAAAATTTCTGAGGAATTGGGAGTAAAGGGGATCTTGAGTGCGTCAGAATCGGTTATGGTAAATCGTGATATACTGCTAATGAAGGATATGGAAAATGTGCACTACCATATTCTACATGTCTCTTCAAAAGATTCACTTGATGCTATTAAACGTGCAAAAGATTTGGGATTAAATGTTACGTGCGAAGTAACCCCTCATCACCTCACTTTGACTGAAGATATAGTAAAACAACATGGAGCAATTGCAAAAATGAATCCGCCGCTTCGCACTGAAGAAGATCGTTTAGCTATGGTTGAAGGTTTAAAGACAGGTGTGATTGATTGCATTGCAACTGATCACGCTCCGCATGATCGTAGTTCTAAAGATCTACCACTTGAAAATGCTGCATTTGGTATTGTTGGTCTTGAAACAATGCTGCCCCTTTCACTTGAACTCTATCACAGTGGGCAAATGGGTCTACTTGATGTGCTTGCAAAATTGACATATAAGCCTGCAGATATAATACACATACCACGTGGTCGTATACAAAAAAACCTTGCTGCAGACTTAATTTTAGTTGACCTCAATCATGAATGGGAAATTAAAACTGACAACTTTGCTAGTAAATCAAAGAATTCTCCTTTCGATGGTCGCAAAGTAAAAGGACACGTAGTACGTACTGTTGTGTCCGGCAAAACTATATACTCGCAGAAGAGTTAGTTATCATATCTTATCTATTCCAATTTGTTATCACCAGAATGGGCTAAGTGCACCTAAATTTAAATTAAGAAATCTTACACTGTCTCCGAATAAACACATCCTCTTATCTTTCCCTAATCTGTAAAGTTATTTTGTCTATCAATCTGATTCCAAAACAGCAAAATTATTGTATAATGTTACTTTGAAGTTTTATTTTCAATGCACAAGTTTGCAATACTTTTTTCTATACTGCTTGCAATAGTTGCTTACTACCTAAACAATGAAATCATATTTGAAATAGCAAAGCTATTTAGTGATATCTTTATCAGCTTGCTCAAATTAATAAGCTTACCTCTGGTTTTTTTATCCATAGTTTCCACAATTTCCGGGCTCAAAGACTCAATTGAAATCAAAGTCTTAGTTAAGAAAACACTATTTTATACTCTGCTTACAACTATTATAGCTGCGTTTGTTGCATTATCGTTTTATTTGTTAATAGATCCAGCAAGAAAAAATTTCATAAGTAATACAATAGGGAGTATTAACAGCAATAACCACAGTTATTTTTCATATTTAAAATCACTCATTCCTTCTAATTTTGTGCAAGTTTTTCTTGAAAATAATATGATTGGTAGCATATTAATCGCTTTTTTGATGGGTGGAGCTATTGTTTCACTTTCAAAAGAAAAGCAGGATATATTATATCAAGTATTCTCTGCACTTTTTGATACGCTACTTAAAATTGCTCAAGGGTTATTAAAATTTATTCCGCTTGCTGTTTGGTCTTTTATTACTTGTTTTTTGCATGAATTAAAAGGCGGTAGTGAGTTCTACAATCTTTTATGGTATTTTGTTTGCATAATGTCTGCAAATTTTGTGCAGGCATTTCTGATTTTACCGCTATTTATGTGGTATAAAGGCATATCACCAATTCAAACGCTGAAAGGGGTTATGCCAGCACTCACACTTGCGTTTTTTTCTAAATCATCCAGTGCAACATTGCCAACAACTATAGAATGTGTGCAGAACAAGCTAAAGGTGCCAAAGAAATTATCGTCTTTTATTTTACCAATATGCACAACAATTAACATGAATGCATGTGCTGCATTTATACTAATCGCTGTAATGTTTGTTGCAGAAATGAACGGATACGTATTTTCCTTAAGCGAAATGTTGATATGGATTTTTTTAGCTACAGGGGCTGCAATTGGTAACGCTGGAGTGCCGATGGGGTGCTATTTTATGGCAACCAGTTATCTCATGTCAATGAATGTTCCTCTGCATATTATGGGACTGATTTTGCCTATTTATACAATCATCGATATGTTTGAAACTGCAATAAATGTGTGGTCTGATGTTTGTATCACTCAGATAATTAATAAAGAATGTAATAGTGAAACTTAAAAAATGATATTAGACGAAAATAACCTAATAATAAAAGAATTTAAAGAAGCAGAAGCAATTTTGCATGGGCATTTTGTTTTATCATCCGGGCTGCATAGTGACACATACATACAGTGTGCGAAGATTTTTGAAAATCCAAGCAGAGCCATGAAAGTTTGCGCATTATTAGCAGATAAAATAAAAAAAGAATTAAATAGCTCCATAGATTTAATATTATCTCCTGCAATTGGTGGAATAATTGTGGGTTATGAGATTGGCAGGCAGCTTGGAATAAAGACAATGTTTTGCGAGCGCGTTAATGGTAAGTTTGAATTACGCCGTGGATTTAAGATCAAAAAGGGTGAGAAAATATTGCTCATTGAAGATGTAATAACCACAGGTAAATCTTCACTTGAAGCAGTGGAATGTGCAGAAGGGGAAGGAGGTAAAGTTGTTGCTGAAGCTTCTTTGATAAAGAGAAATAGTGAAACGAAACTGCCTTTTCCTGTCATATCTTTGATTGAACTGAACATCAAAAACTACAGCGAGGAAGAACTTCCAAGTGAATTAAAACAACTACCCATAACAAAACCTGGGAGTAGGGAATATTTAACGAAGTAATCCTATAATATCTTGGAAACACAGCATTTATACACAGCTTTAGTTATTTACTCCAAGTGTATTTTATGTATACTTATTACTAAATTAATTTTGAAATGATAGAAAATGAACGAATTTAAATCGATCCGAAATATAGCAATAATCGCACACGTTGACCACGGTAAAACTACTTTACTTGATAACATGTTAAAACAAAGTGGCACATTCCGCGAGAATCAAGAAGTTCAAGAACGAGTGATGGATAGTGGCGACCAAGAACGTGAGCGCGGGATTACAATACTTGCAAAATGCACATCAATAATGTGGGGTGATGAAAAAATCAATATTATTGATACGCCAGGGCACGCAGACTTTGGTGGAGAAGTAGAAAGGGTATTGTGCATGGCAGACGGCGTGTTGCTGCTGGTTGATGCTGCAGAAGGTCCCATGCCACAAACAAAATTTGTGCTCTCAAAAGCACTAAAAGCAAATTTGAAGCCAATTGTGATAATCAATAAGGTCGATCGACCAGACAGCAGAATTGATGAAGTATTAAATGAAATATATGAGTTATTTTTTAACCTTGATGCAACCAACGAGCAGCTAGATTTTCCAGTGTTGTATGCTTCAGGTAGAAATGGCTGGTGTGCTAAGGAGCTTTCTGATGAAAGAAAAGATTTAAGCCCATTATTTTCAACGGTTATAGATTATATAAAACCTTCTGTTTATAATCAAAATGCACCTTTTGCTATGTTGGTCACTCTACTTGAGTCTGATAAGTTTCTTGGCAGAATATTGACAGGAAAGGTTTATCAGGGCATTGCAAAAGTCAATTCAGATCTTAAGGTGCTTGACCTCGATGGCAAAGTAATTGAACGAGGAAGATTAACTAAGTTGCTCTCATTTTCTGGCTTGAAACGCATTCCAGTAGAACAAGCTGTGGCAGGAGACATAATTGCAATTGCAGGGCTTGAGGAAGCTTCAGTTTCAGACACTATAGCAGCACCAGAGGTTACAACTGCAGTAAGCTCAACTCCAGTTGATCCGCCGACAATGGCGATTACTCTGAGTGTTAATGATTCACCTTTTGCTGGGCAAGAAGGTACAAAGCTTACCTCAACTGCCATAAAGGATCGCTTATACGCGGAGGCAGAAACAAATGTTGCAATTACTGTGACTTTAGCACCAAGCGGTGAAGCGTTTGAAGTAGGTGGACGTGGTGAGCTACAGCTTGGGGTGTTAATTGAAAATATGAGGAGAGAAGGTTTTGAGCTTTCGGTATCACGCCCTCGAGTGCTATTTAAGGAAGAAGATGGCAAAAAACTTGAACCTATAGAGGAAGTAGTAATTGATGTAGATGATGAATATAGTGGAATCATCATGGAAAAACTCAGCTTCCGTAAAGGTGAAGTAACTGACATGAGACCTTCTGGTAATGGCAGGACAAGATTAACGTTTTTAGTGCCATCAAGAGGATTAATCGGTTATCAAGGAGAGTTTTTAACTGATTCTCGTGGCACAGGCATAATTAACCGTTTATTTCACAATTATGCTCCACATAGAGGTCCAATTTCTGGAAGGCGCAATGGAGTTTTAATTTCTACAGATAAGGGTGAGGCTGTGGCATATGCAATTTTCAATTTGCAAGACAGGGGAATTATGTTTATTAAACCACAGGATAAGGTATATTGTGGCATGGTTGTCGGCCAGCATAGCCGTGACAATGATTTGGAGATAAATGTGTTAAAGGGTAAGCAATTAACAAACGTAAGAGCTTCAGGTAGTGATGAAGCTATAAAGCTCACTCCACCAAAGATAATGACACTGGAGGATATGATAGCGTATATAGATGATGATGAATTGGTGGAAGTAACTCCAAAATCTATACGTTTACGCAAGAAATTCCTTGATCCAAATGAACGTAAGCGTGCAGGAAGGGCAAAGAATAAGGAGTAATCAGAGGTTGAACATTTGCGAAAAATAGTGTATAATTATTCGTCTCCTAATTGTATTTAATCATGGCCTTTTCGAAATTTCTCGATCCAAAAAACAATTTCGCGTTCAAGAGAATATTTGGCACTGAGAAAAATAAAGATATTCTCATTCACTTTCTCAATGATATATTGGGCTTCGCTGGCAAAGATGAAATAGAAGAAATAGAATTTCTCAGCACTATCATGGATGCTGAGATTGCCTCTAAAAAACAAAGTATTGTTGATGTTTTCTGTACTGATTCTGCTGGAACCCAGCTAATTATTGAAATGGTGCGACCTGAAAGTCTTCGGTCATATTGTTTAAAAGGAGAGGAATTCCTTCAGAAAGAAACTAAAAGAGTTCTAAAACTTATTAAACCAGATGTTTTGCCATCTGAGTCTACGCATCAGTGCGAATCGGGTAACCGATTGGTGCCAAGCGA
Organism: Wolbachia endosymbiont of Drosophila bocki; assembly: GCF_028982005.1. Lineage (NCBI taxonomy): Bacteria > Pseudomonadati > Pseudomonadota > Alphaproteobacteria > Rickettsiales > Anaplasmataceae > Wolbachia > Wolbachia endosymbiont of Drosophila bocki. The sequence continues at coordinate 5,846 of NZ_JAPQLG010000094.1, forward strand.
TGCGGACAATGAACCTCCTCTTGAAAAAGAAGATGCTCAATCGTGAAAGGAGCATAAACTACAAGCATCGTGTGGTTGGAGAGCTAGGCTTAGTGGTATGGTGAACGTAAGTGAAGCTTCATAAGTATCGTAACGATTAAAGAGCTAAAGATGCTGATAAGCTCCGACCAAAAGGTAATGTGACATTTTTCATTTCTGGATGTACGCAAATCACCGGTATAGAGAAGTCACCTAACCCACTGTTGTATGACAGAAGGAACAGGGTAAGCCTGTATTTCCGCCTATATGGCAAGCAAACCGCAAGGAACGCTGATGAAAATGCAGGTAAAGGATAATGGAGAAAGCGAATGCCATTTTGTAACGAAATGTATAGAATTTGTAACATTAATTCGCGTGAAAACGAGCAGATTTCCATTTGGTCCCTCGTGACAAGAAACTTTGTTAACCACTTGAGGTAGAGAAGCAGATGACCTTACCCACAGAAATGATGAAGAAATTAGGAATATTTTTTACAAAAAGGACAACACTAACAAAAGAACTTTATTCTATTTAGAATATAAAGTTACAATAAATTTTCCTGTCATCTCCAAATAAATTACATTAACTTAGTGTTGTATATTGTTAATAACTTAAATAATACAACCATTTTCAGCAACAAAAACCAAAGGTCTTGAGATACAAGATATTTGTATGGTTACTATGATAGTTCCTTTTTTAAGAAAGTTTTAAATTTCATACCTAAGAACCTGTTTAAAATCTTCGTAATAGGAGAGAAATGAAGGAAAGGACAATCATTTGCAAGCTGG
>NZ_JAPQLG010000095.1:0-9314 GCF_028982005.1 Wolbachia endosymbiont of Drosophila bocki
TTGCAAATGATTGTCCTTTCCTTCATTTCTCTCCTATTACGAAGATTTTAAACAGGTTCTAAGAGTATAACTTGTGAAATCGTCTTCCCTATAGATTAAAGAGTTACACTGCTTTATATGTGATGCTATCCACTCTGCATAGTCCTGATGATCGGTTGCAATGAATATTTCCCCTGTTATAAGTATTTTTTTGCTAATAAATTTAAAAATTCCGTATTAATTAATCGTCTTTTATTGTGACTTCTTTTTGGCCATGGATCTGAAAAGAGAATAAAGAATCTTTCAACACTGTTATCAGGAAAATTTGCAATCAATTCTCTTGTATCTTCTGTCCACATTAAAATATTTTTTATGTTCTGTATTTCTATGTTTGTCAGCAAGCGAGAAACCCCCTTTAAGTAGGGCTCACATCCTATAAATGATAGATCAGGTTCATTGAGCACCTGGTAAAGCATATTTTCACCGTTGCCAAAGCCTATTTCTACCCATATTCTTTTTTGTGGATTTACAATTTTCTCTACAGATTCCTTGCTGTTTTGAATAGAATATTTTTCCAATATTTCATCAACATCAGGTTTTAGCCTGGACCTTCTGGAGAACGATCTAATCCACTTGCTATTCTTAAATAGCATATTCTTGATACATATATAATTTTCTCACTATATTTTATATAGCTTAAACAATTCTCGAAATGAGTTAATGAAAAATTACTTGTCAATAATTGTTAATATTATATAATATATGAGTTCTAATAAAGTTTAAGTTAAAGGTATGAATAATAATAATCCAGTCGTAAATCTACCGGTTACTATCAGAAGGCTATCATCAAACAGATTTATAGAAGAGATATGTCAAGGCCAATTTGAGGATCAAGATAATACCTTGTTTGAAGATTCTTTTGTTAACAAAATTAAAGAAGGAGATGTGGTAGAAGGTGTAATTACAAGAATAAACCCTAACGACGTTGTGGTTGATATTGGTTTAAAATCTGACGGGAGAATTCTGATCAAGGAACTCGGTTGTAATGATGAGGTCATTATTGGCTCGAAAATCAGAGTTTATGTGGAAAGAATCGAAGATTATCATGGTAATGTTGTTCTTAGTCGTGAAAAAGCAATTAGGGACGAAAAATGGAATAAGTTGGAAGAAGATACAGTTACAAGGGCTGAAGTAAGCGGAGTTATTAAACGCTCAATTAAATGTGGCTTTATTGTTGATCTTGGTGACGGAATAAGCGCTTTTTTACCGCTGAGTCATGTGGATTTGAAGCAAGTAAAAGATGCGAAGCACCTTATTGAAACTGAACAAAAGTTCATCGTGCTTAAAATGGATAAGAAGCAGGGCAATATTGTAGTATCAAGAAAGCTGGTGTTAGAAAAATTGCACGCTGGTGAAAAAATTAAATTTTTAGAATCTTTAAATGAAGGCGATATAATAGAAGGGAAAATAAAAAGTATCACTCATTACGGTGTATTTGTCGGTATTCATGAATCAGATGTAGTGGGAGTTATAGATGGATTGTTACATATTACAGATATCTCTTGGAGTAGGGTAAGTCATCCGTCTGCAGTTTTTACTTGTGGTCAGACTATAAAAGTTAAAATTATAAAAATAGACAAGGAAAATGCTAAAATTTCCTTGGGTGTGAAGCAGCTAGAAGATAGCCCTTGGCAAGATGCAGAGTCAAAATATCCAGTTGATAGTGTGCATAAGGGTTATGTAGCAAGCATAGAAGATTATGGATTATTTGTTGAGCTTAGACCTGGAATTGAAGGTTTAGTGCACTCGTCAGAAATAACTTGGGTTAAGAGTAATTTACCAGTTAGTAGTCTCGTAACAAGGGGACAAGAAGTATATGTGAAAATTCTCAGTATTGACATTGCTAAGAGTAGGATGAGTTTAAGCATGAAAAGGTGTGTAGACAACCCTTGGCAAGTATTTATCAATAAATATCCTCCTGGTTCTATTGTTTCTGGTGAAGTGAAGAATAATACCGGCTCATATGTATCTGTTGCTTTCGGTGATTCTGAAATAGATGAGAACGTAGAAGGGACAATATACGTGAAAGATTTTAGTTGGTCTAAAAATGGTTCAGATGAGATAAAGAAGTATAATGTGGGTGATAAAATAGAAGCAAAAGTAATAAGGGCTAACGTGAATCGGGCAAGAATTTATCTTGGAATAAAACAAATAGAGTATGATCCTCTTGAAGAACTGATAAAGAAAGTTAAGGTAGGTGATAAAATACAGGTTATTGTAGGTAAGAGAGAAGATAATGGACTAGTCGTTGAAGTTGAGAACGATGTAACCCTTCTAATAGATCAAGAGCATTTACCAGAGAATAAAAAATTCTCTATATCAGAAAAAATAGAAGTTGAAGTATTGGGTGTTGAAGAATATAACATAGCATTATCTGCTAAGTAATAAGGTTTACTTATTTTGGCTTCATATAAATGGCAACAAAGTCTGATATAATAGCGAGGGTAGCAAAAAGGCATCCTTTTTTAGATAAGATTGTTATAGCAGCTATAGTTGATAGATTTTTTGGGATACTTTCAAGCACATTGAAACATCATGATAGAGTTGAAATTAGGGGGTTTGGTTCTTTTTCAGTTAGAAGTTATAACTTGAAAGAAACAAGCCATTTAATGTTACAGAAGTTTACAAAGAATCAATACTTTAAAACATATTTTCGTAGCAGTAAAAAATTATCTGATTTGATAAATGAATAAAAATTTATACCATAAATAAGATGAAAGTAGGGGTTTGAGTTTATACTGTACGATAGAAATTTTTAGCACCATATGCAAGTAGTAGAAATAGTTATACGTAATAACACATATAAAATATCTTGCGAAAGTGGGAAGGGGAATCATTTATTACGCCTTGCTAATAGTTTTGACAAGTTAGTTAGTTCTGTATCTCAAAAAACTGGAGGTAAGGGTTCGGATGCATTAAATTTCTTACTTGCAGCACTAATTCTTGAGGATAAAATTTTAGAATTAACAAAGCGATTAGATGAAGTAAATCAAGAGCGCGAAAAGTATAGAAACGAGAAAAGAATAGAATATACTGAGGTACTAGATAAGGTAAATAAGATTATCACTAATCTTGAGTGCATAAAGGATTAGCTTCAATAAAGCAAGCAATTAAATTGACTACCTGACTATTCAAGCCAGGAGGGAGGTTTGTCTTACGAGTTATGTAACAATATAATTCGTAATCATCAAGATCAACTATTTTTTCGTATTCGATTAGTTCGCTTAAGGAAAATTTATCAAGATATTTCAATGCGAAATGCCCTAAAAGTATATCGGTTTCTTTGCAACCCCTATGCCAGCTTCTATATATTAATTTTCTTCTGAGTAGTGAGGTATCTGTCATTACAATTAAACTTTTTTTAATTTAAAAGTTAAACTAAATACTTGTCAAGCGAGGCGCATTTTAATATACTTAACATTTTGTTAAGATCTAAATATACAGGTGGAATTAATTTCTAATCTTATCCATCAATTTAGCGATGGAATATATTATTTTTTATCATTTTCTTTAATAATTTCTGTCATAGTATTCGTACATGAATATGGGCATTATGTTGTTGCCAAAGCATGCAAAGTTAAAGTTGAATCTTTTTCCATAGGTTTTGGTCCTGAAATTTTTGGTTTTAACGATAAGTCTGGAACTAGATGGAAATTAAGCGTTGTTCCATTGGGTGGTTATGTTAAAATGCTAGGAGATACTAATGCAGCGAGTGTCCCAGCTGATCAACAAGAATTAACGGAAGAAGAAAAATTGTATTCATTTCATACAAAACCGCGTCATAAAAAAGCAGCAGTAGTTTTTGCAGGGCCTTTTGCAAACATGGTATTTGCTGTTATAGCTTTTACAATATTTTTTAGCATAGCAGGTTATTATCGCACTCCACCGGTGATTGAAAATGTAATCGAAGGTAGTGCAGCTAAGCAAGCTGGTTTGTTGCCAGGTGACACTGTTACACAAATCAATGAGCATAAAATAAAATACTTTGAAGATATTTCACGTGTGATAATGTCGAATCCTAAAACAAGAATGGAGATTGAGTATGGCAGAAATAATGAGAAGCACAGCACCAGTTTAACTCCATTAATAATCAAGGACAAAGACGTTTTTGGCAACACAATAGAAAGAGAAACTATAGGGATTATTTCAGTCAATACATTAAAGCAGTCGTCTTTTCTTGGGGCTGTGAGCTTATCAGTAAGTGAAACTTACCACACTATGTGCTTAACGATCAAGGCTCTCTTTCACATTATTGTTGGTAAAAGGAGTATCAATGAAATAGGTGGGCCAATAAAAATCGCAAAGTATTCAGGGCAATCAGCTAAAAAGGGGGTCGTTATGGTTGTGTATTTCATGGCAATTATTTCAGCTAATTTAGCTGCAATTAACTTGCTGCCAATACCACTGCTGGATGGTGGGCATTTATTTCATTATATCATAGAAGCGGTTATACGTAGGGATTTAAGCTTGAAATGTCAAAAATATGCAGCTATTTTTGGTGCTTTAGTGTTGTTTTTGCTTATGGCAACTGGAATGTCAAATGATATTAGGGATCTTTTTTGAAATAAAATATGAAAAAGCTATTTTATATACTGGTAGTGGTTTTTATTTCTTTTCCTGCCCTGCTTGTTGCTTTAGGAACTGCGGAAAAAGTGCAGGTGAAAGATGTCAAATGTATTGGTAATGAGAGGGTAAGCAACCAGACAATAGGGTTCTATATAAAACTAAAATCTGGTGATTATATAAACGACGATGATATAGACTCAATTATAAAAGATCTATATAAAACAAAGTTATTTGCTAGTGTTAATGCTTACATAGATGATAAAAAAAATTTAGTAATAAAAATTCAAGAAAATCCACTGATTAACAAGGTAGTGTTAAAAGGCAATAAGTTATTTAACAGCAAAGAGCTGCTAAGTAATGTGATTCAATCAAAGTCGCTAACTATTTTAACTGAAACAAAATTGCAAAACGATTTAGTGAATTTAGTCACTACTTATAGAAATAACGGTAAGATTGGTGTTAAAATTGAATATGACCTGAATAAGCTTGATGGCAATAGGGTCAATCTAATTTTTAAAATAAAAGAAGGCAAAACCTCTAAAATTAAGGATATGAGATTTATAGGCAATAAAAACTTTTCTGAAAATGAGCTAGAGCAAGTTATCAAAAGACATAGTAATGACATATTTAGTAAGTTATTTAGAGCTATTTTTAAAGGCGGAAATCATTATTCACCGCAATATCTATTGATTAACACAGAATTGCTCGATCATTTTTATTCATCTAAAGGATATATTCAAAATAATATTCAACCAATTGTTGAGGTTGATAATAACAATCAAACAGAGTTAACTTTTTTGATTGACGAAGGACAGCAGTATTTATTTGGAAATAATGAGGTTAATATTGAAACTGAAATTCAGGATTTGAGCCTAAAAGAAGAAATATTGGATTTTATAACAGAGGAAAACGATAAGATATTTAATAGAGTTAAAATTAATAATACAGTAGAAAAAATAAACAAATATTTAAATGAGAAAGGATATATATTTGCAAAAGTTAATCCAGAGTATGCACAACGTGACAATGTTGTAGATGTAACCTACAGAGTGCTGCCGGGTAAAAAGATTTATATAAATCAAATTACAATTGATGGTAACGATCCCACTTTAGATAAAGTGATCAGAAGTAAGCTAAGTGTGGCAGAGGGTGATGCGTACAATATATCTGAGATTCAAAAGTCACGTAAAAAACTAATGAGTAGTGATTTTTTTGAAACAGTGAAAGTAAATAGTTATGCAGTTAATGATAATGCAGTAAATCTTGACTTAAGTGTTAAAGAAAAAAACACTACTTCGTTGTATTTGGGAGGAGGTGTGTCTCTTCCTGGTGGAGCATTGATTAAAATTGACCTCAAAGACCGTAATTTATTTGGTACTGGAAAAGAGCTCTCTTTTGCTCTTGAAAAAAGTCAATACGTATTTTCTACTGATTTAGAGTTTGTTGAAAATAATTTTAACGATTCTGATACGTCACTAGGCATGGGTGTATTTTATGAAAAACAAGATAAACCAAACACTACTTTTGATAGTTGCGATATGGGATTTTTTACAAAGTTATCATATAAAGTCACAGAGAACTTAACTAATTCCCTTCACTATTCTTATAAGTATAATCATATACACATGGATAATAAGGGTGGACAAGACACCGATATCTCTGAAATAATACTGGACCGAAAAGGTAAACATCAGATTTCATCAGTGGGATACGCGTTGGCATATAATAAACTGGATAATCTATATGCTCCAAAAGAAGGGTATTTACTGCGCTTAAGTCAGGATATTTCAGGATTGGGAGGAAACGTGAATTTCCTAAAATCTGAATTCTTATCTTTTTATACGCACCCTATATTAAGCAAAATTGACGATGATATAACGCTACGCTTTAAGATGGCGGCAGGTCATATTTTTTCTTATACCGATGAAAATCTAAACATTGGCCAGCACTTTTTTAAAGGGGGTAATGAGATTAGAGGGTTTGACCTTTCCGGTATTGGACCAAGAGCAGAAGACAAAAATAAAAGCTCATTAGGAGGCAAAACTTATTTTAATCTAACACAGCAAGTGGATTTTCCTCTACCAAAACTATATGACTATGCTGGTATCAAAGGCTCACTATTTGTTGACTATGCAACACTTTTTGGCTTAGATGATAAAGATAAGAAGTATGAAGGGAAATACTACGATAGCAAGCTTGTGAGAGTGTCACCAGGTTTTGGCTTTTCAATGCTTTCTCCTTTTGGTAGACTTAGATTGGATTTCGGGTTTCCTTTAGTAAAGGAATCTTATGATATAATACCATCACCAAATGTTAAATTTTCTATTGAAGCGGGGATTTGAATGAAATATATACAGTTATCTATATCAGTTATTGCCTTAATTATTTCCTTATTTGTGGGGTATAAGTTTGTAGGATATCAACCTCAGAACACAAAAGCTGCAATTATCGATAGTGACAAAGTCATCAATGAATCTCTTGCTCTGCAAGATATACAACAACAAATAAAGGAGCAGAATTCTAGATTACAACAAGAATTTGAAAGTGAGTTAGAAAAACTTAAGCCATCAAAAGAAGAATTTGAACTTTTGTCAGAAGAAGCAAAAAAAGAAAAGACAGAACAGTTTAATAAGCACACTGTAAATACTAGAGATAATTACGCTAAAAAAATGTTACATTTAGAAGAAAGCTATAGAGACGCAGTAGAGAGTGTTTTTAACAAGATAAAAGAAGTCGCTAAAAAAACGGCAGAAAAAAACAACATAGATTTGGTACTATTTATTTCAAAAAAGAACCAAGTTTTATACTCCATGGATGAAGTTGATTTATCAGATGTGGTATTAAACAATATAAACAAGAAAATACCTGAATTTGCTTTGAAAGGCATTGAGTAGGCTTATGCAATTTAATATCAGTGATATTATAAAAATATTACCACATTCTTATCCGTTTCTCTTAGTAGATAGAGTTATAGAGTGTGATCCTGGTAAAAGTATAAAAGCAATCAAAAATGTGACTTTCAATGAGCCATTTTTTATTGGCCACTTCCCTGGTCATCCAATAATGCCAGGAGTCTTGATAATTGAATCTCTAGCTCAGGCATCTGCTATATGTGTTCTAGGTAAAGAAACAATAGAAAATAAAGTTGTTTACTTGAGATCCATTGAAAATGCAAAATTCAGAAAGCTAGTTACTCCAGGGGACACATTGATTCTTCAAGCTAACATTCAAAGTGTGTGTTTAGGTGTACACAAATTTAGGTGTATTGCATCTGTTAGCGAAGAAAAAGTTGCAGAAGCAACAATCTCAGCAGTATTGCAAAATAAATAAAATCTTCATCTGTAAGAAACAGCATGTACACTGTATAGTATAGCAATGAAGCTCAATTTCAACATCTCATTTTCTAATCTATATACTCGCAATGGATTAATAAAATTAGATGAGACATTTTTGAATTATATCAAATCATGTGATGAGAGCTTGTTTTGTTCATTAATTGAAGCAAGAGAAAAAGCAGCTTCTTCTTCAATGTCATCCCAGTGTCACCCCCCGTCATCCCAGTGCTTGACACTGGGATCTAGAAAACAAGAAGGACGGTCAGCTACTTGGATGACAGATAGTCAGTTAATAGTAGACCTCTCATATTTACTTGATGAATTTATTGCAAAACTTTTCAATGTTGAAAAAGAAATAGAGGAGCTAAAGAAAAAGCACAACGACTTTGCTGTAATATATAAGTGCAAAAGATTATTTGTCCAACGCTATGCATTGAAGAAATACACTAATGTGGCGAATATAGATATTACTAACAAACTAAGTCATTTTCTCACTTTGCCAACAACAGAAAAAAATTTTGCTGAGCAGGTGATGCATTGGTTTGAAGATAAAGAAAATCACAAAGAAGAAATAGAACTTGCAGCACAATATGCAGTGTGGAGAGTAAAAAATAAACAGAGTATATTATTCAGTATTCATAAAAAAATCGACCACGAAAACCTCATACCATTTTCTAAAAAAGAAGTGGACAAAGTTGAAGTGCTGTATTCAAATGAAGTAAAAAGACGATACGGTTTTGATCTAACAAGCAAAAAGGTGAGTTTGAATAAAGCACTAGATAATGCTCACTACTGCATATTTTGTCATAAGCAAAGTAAGGACAGCTGCTCAAAGGGGCTAATTAATAACGACAATACTTTTAAACAATCTCCACTAAAAGTTGAACTGCACGGCTGCCCACTAGAGCAGAAAATATCAGAAATGAATCTGGTGAAAAGCGAAGGGTACAGCATAGCAAGTCTTGCAATTGTGATGATAGATAATCCGCTATGTGCAGCCACTGGGCACAGAATATGCAATGACTGCATGAATTCGTGCATATATCAAAAACAAGAACCCGTAAATGTGCCAGCAATTGAAACAAGGATTCTGGATGATGTGCTCAGTTTACCGTACGGATTTGAAATATATTCTCTGCTCAGCCGTTGGAATCCTTTAAATTTTCAGCGTTCATTGCCAAGAGAAAACACCGGAAAAAACGTTCTAGTTGTAGGCCTTGGTCCTGCTGGTTTTAATTTAGCTCATCATTTGTTGAATGATGGGCATAACGTTATCACCATTGATGGACTAAAGATTGAACCTTTGATCGATAATTTCCAGCTAATTAAAGATTTCAAACACGAAAAATTGAGTGAACGCACGGCAGGAGGGTT
>NZ_JAPQLG010000096.1:0-4847 GCF_028982005.1 Wolbachia endosymbiont of Drosophila bocki
AGCTTGCAAATGATTGTCCTTTCCTTCATTTCTCTCCTATTACGAAGATTTTAAACAGGTTCTCAGAAATGCTGTAGCATCTGACAACTTGCTGTCCGTCACGATTATGAGTTAAAATAACAACTTTCAGATTTCCTGTATTTCTATTTCTACCACGTGTATCAATACTATGATTATCAAAACGAAAATACATTCTCTCATTTGCATTTAAGATATTAGCATCATGTGCAGTAGCAAACATACTAAAAAAGAATACAGGAAGGAAACGACCTGCACTTACATGGTACAAGAAAGATGGACATTGATCTAAAAAAGATTCAAATCCTTGTCTGAATCCTTCAAGATCTCCATCCACCAAACTCCTAATAAGTCCATCACCATTACTCATACAAAATACCCCTTATTTACTACGACCAGAAACACCAAGAGTTCATAAGTGGATTACTTGTTACCACTAAGCGTAAAGACGCTTTTTTTCTTATAAGAAGAAACACCACTTACACTAGGAGTTCCAAGCTCAGACTGCGGACCATCATCAACTGGCAAAGTTGTTTCCTTACTACCATGAGCTTTAGATCGTGACCGTAAATTATTCCAAGGACCATCACCTACAGGACCAAGAGGTAGAGTTGTTTTCTCTAACTCAGAGAATAACTCTTCTGCAAACAGACCGTAATCTACATTTACTCTTTTACCTTCTCTACCACATAATCTAAGGTTTTCTATCATGACTTCTTTAAAAAGTTCAAACTTTTCAGGGAAGCAATCCTTGGCAAATGACATTATATCTAATATTTCTTTTTTCTCTATTTCTTTTTCCCTATCAGACTCATGACTATCTTCTCGCTTCCAATTGACTATTAATCCTGCAAGCATACCACTTACATGAACCGTATAATTAGAAGTATTAACGGCAGCCTTCTTGTGTTTATAAAAGTGATCACATCCCCAAATCTTCATAATAAGAGATCTAGCTTGAACACTTGACTCAGAATTTTTCAACATTACACTTGAGAGTGATGAAAGAAGAAGTTCATACTCTCGCTGTGAGAATATTTTGTCTGAATGGTCTCCTCCTGCTGAAACGTCTTTATAGCACCAGCACTGTACCAAATCATGAACTGTATCAAAAAAACATGACTCTATTAATTTAGCAAGAAGAGCATATACTCCCTTATCTTTCTGCAATAATTTCTGTGAAAGAGTATCTTTATCGACTATCTTATTTACACAAAAATCTAAAATAGGAGCATCTTTCTCAACAGATTGAACGCGAGATAGAGCAAGAATAGCTTCTGTGAGCTTCTTTTCTTTATCTTCTTCTTTCAACAGATTATGAAAATACTCTACTCCTTCACTCCACTTAAGTTTTACAGCACTGTCAAAACCTTCTACTGCATCATACTTCTTTAATTCCCCAGATTCTCTATCGATCCAGAAATCAAATACAGGACCTTTCCTTCGAATGCCACCCAAAAGCGAGTTTCGTATGTACTCATCAGTTATAGGATTACCTCTACTATCAAGTTCATCAGAAGAAAATCCATTTTTGTAGGATTCAAATGCTTTTTGAAAGAGTGGATGAATTTTATCTACCACACAGTAACTACAAGCCATCTCATATTTGCGAAGTGGATTATCTATTCCACCTATTTTTTCTTCAGTAAACCTTTAACCTAAAGCAGCATTATCCAACCTTACACCTGACCAGCAACCTTCATCTTGGAATACATTGTGCAAAAACTTCAACTTATCACCCTTAAAGTATTTTATGTGCTCCATAAAGTTATCTTGAAGGACTCCCACCCATCTCTTGATAGCTGACTTCCTCCCGGCAGCAACTGCTGGATCTGGATATTTAATAGCTTCCTGTAATTTTTTGGACATCGTAGCCCGAAGCTCTTTCTGTGTTGGCATTAACCCCTCCTATTAAGTATTTATATAAAAAAGGCATTGTACAGACATTAGAATGGATTGCAATATTAGAATTACTAGAATAGAGGGTTTAATAAAAAAACGTTATGGCTAAAACTTCTTTTCTTGAATTTTCTCAATATAATCAACAGAAAACCCTGTTATTTCAGCAATAACATCAATAGAAACACCCGCCTTGAGTGAATTTTTAGCCACAGCTATTTTAGCCTGTTTTTCGCCCTCTTCCCTGCTTTTTTCATGTCCGATTTGGATGGCTTCTTTATTTATGAGCTATATTAGCTGTGGTATTGTGTAGCAGATTATCCAACCTGGTGCTTCTCTACCTTTTTCCCACTTAGCAAACCTCATCTTTTCTTTTAGGTAATATTCTCTATAGGCTTTTATGGGACTACTACATTTATAGCGATCAGGCAGTGCTTGTATAAAAGTTTGTATATCTGCTGATTGAAAAATTAGCAAATCCTTATTACTATCACACCAATCTATTACTTCCTCTGATTTATGCTTTCTTTTGTATCGCTGTGTATACTCTTTACACAATTCTTTTCCGTACTCTATCAACCAACAAAAGTTCCCTTTCGATTGCCTAGCCCATAAAGAACAAGGATGATTGCTGTGAGTGAGTTTATATGGAACTGCTATATTCTGATCTGTGGTACTGACAAAAGGATTTGGCGCTTTTAATGCGATTGAAAAAACATTACTTAATAACTGAGCAGTTTCTAATGGCATTTTTACTATATGCTTATCACATAACATTTGCGCCGCAATTGCTGGGTTTTCATCTAGTACAAAGATGTTCATCTAGGTGTGAAAAGAGATAAAATCAGGTTAAGTCTTTGACTTCGTCAACTGTAAGACCAGTAGTTTGAGTTATAATATCAATAGAAACTCCTGCTTTAAGTAGGTTTTTTGTGACTTCAATTTCCCTTTCTTTTCTGCCTTTTCCATGTCCGATTTGTATGCCTTCTTCTCTACCTTTTTCAGTAGCATCATCGAGTTTTTGAGCGAGGACAGCCTGTTCATCAAGAATACGTTTTATTTCCTGTTCATAGGCAATAAATTCTTTTTCTGACCAGTTGAATCTATTTAGCTCTTCATAGGCCTTTTTAATTATTAGATCACTACCTATTATTTTTTCCAGCTCTTCTTCACTAGTCTCATCTGCATATTTAAAGAAGTAGATCCATTTTTCAACTATATTTGAAAGCTGATCCTCTTTGGTTTTTGGAAATTTTGGCAATTCAATAAATATGAAGTAAAAATCTTTTAGATCGTGTTCATTAGTATCTTCATCCCGAATAGTATGCTTTGATTTATACTCAGACTTGTCCGGAAACAGGATACAATCTGCTATAGCAATAAAGATAATTTCCTTAAGGTCTTGGTATTGATCACCTTTATCAGCTTGTCTTGAATAAGCTTTAGCAGCATAGTATTGAGCACGTTTTTCAAATCCTTTAGTTTTAGCAACTTGCATCTCGACGATCACTTGCATCCCATCTTCATCTCTACAGAGAACGTCAACAATACTTTGCTTTTTAGCGGCGATATCAGGGTCTTGAATAGTACTTAAAAACTCTATATCCTTTATTTGGTTTTTACCAGTGAAGCCAATGATGTCATTGAGGAAGTGAATAAGTATATCCTTATTTTTTTCAGTACCAAATATTTTTTTGAACGCAACATCATTTCGTACGTCAAGGAACTTCGAAAGAGCCATAAGAAATCAACCTAAAAAGCATCAATAATTATACACAATTCTGAAGAAATATTCAACGTTTTTATTTTCAGGTAAGATTCAAGAGTGTTGATGAAAAAAACGACCTTCAGAGGTGAGCTTAGAATGGTATTTTAAGCCTTGAATGTAGTTTTGGCACTCTTTTTATCAACTCTTCTGTAAAGCGCCTAAAAAGGCCAGCAAATGGATGTCATGAATTTGGAGCTGTAGGAGACATCAAAGATACGCTTTTTGGTGTACAACGATATCGCTCACATAACCACCTTGGTAAACCATCTGAAGCTTATGACCAAGAATTTAGCTTTAATAGCGTGGGCATCAAGTTATATCAGGCAACAGCTTTCGATAAAACGGATTGCTGTAGAGTTTTGGGCATCTGCTGTAAGCCTCTTTTTTATGTACATTTTTCTCGCAGTTGAATTGCAATCTAACGAAAAGAAAATTGCTACTTGTTGATTTGAGGCTTTCAGTGATGAAGAAGGTATAGGAAATAATAGCGTTTATTTTTCTCTCATGATTAGTTTATTAAATTCCTCTTCAGTTAAAATTTTAATACCTAGTTTTAAAGCTTTGTGATACTTTGACCCAGGTTTTTCGCCGACAATCAAGAAGTCCGTTTTATTTGATACACTTGAATTCACAATCGCGCCTAAAGATTCCATTAGTGCTTGCGCTTCCTTTCTTTTCATTCCTGATAATTCTCCTGTGATGACCACTGTTTTGCCGCTAAGAGGGGAATTACTAACATTAGCACTTACAGGCTCAATCTTTAGTTGAGAAGCGAGATTCTTTACCATTTCAACATTATCCTTTTCAGAGAAGAAAGATATTAATGAATCTATAATCTTTTCTCCTACGCCTATTATGCTCATTAATTCTTCTTCATCAGCAGAATACCAATTTTCATATGAGCCATAATGTTTTGCTAGTAATTTTGCTACGTGTGGTCCGACGTATCGAATCCCTAGAGAACATATAAATTTATCCAAACTCACAACTCTTCTGCTGTTAATGGATTTGAGTAAATTAGATATTGATTTTTCATCCCATCCCTTCAGCTTACTTAAGTTGAAATTTTTGAGTTTTTCTTCGAGAGCAAAAATGTTAGAACCTGTTTAAAATCTTCGTAATAGGAGAGAAATGAAGGAAAGGACAATCATTTGCAAGCTGG
>NZ_JAPQLG010000097.1:0-5109 GCF_028982005.1 Wolbachia endosymbiont of Drosophila bocki
CAGCTTGCAAATGATTGTCCTTTCCTTCATTTCTCTCCTATTACGAAGATTTTAAACAGGTTCTAAGAAAGGCTATACTATGCTTCTCCTTAAATTGACCATTTACCCTAAACGCTATTAGCTTCCTTAAAATTTACATTAATGCCTATTTTGCCTAAACTGAAGCGTCTTTTCCAATTTTTTCTAGCATCAACTCAGCAGCTTTTTGTTCAGCAATCTTTTTACTAGAAGCGCATGCAGAAACTTTACCATAATCTTCTATGCAAACTGATATAGTAAATTCAGGATTGTGCGCTGGTCCAGTTTGTTTTACAAGCTCATACTCTGGTAAAGGCAATTTGTTTTTCTGAGTCCACTCTTGCAGTGAGGTTTTAGGATCTTGAGGGGGGTCAAGCATGCCTTTAGCTAGCTTTTCCCAATATTGGATAATAAATTTTTCAACATTTTCAAGCCCGCCATCAATATAAATTGCACCTATTAGTGCTTCAAGCGAGTTTTCTAAATTTTTTAAGTTACATCCCCCTCCATTGCAGCGTTCACTATTATTCATGATGATAAAGCTGCCTAATTTTATTTCTTTAGCAACATTAGCAATGGTGTTTCCACAAACTAAATCCGTCTTTCTTTTTGCCAATGCTCCTTCTTTTTCTTCAGGAAATAGTTTAAACAGTGTGGCAGATACAACCATATTCAAAACACTATCGCCCAAAAACTCTAGTCTTTCGTAGCTTACAATCTGGTTTTTGCTATTCCTTTTATTTACGCTTGGGTGAGTTAGTGCCTCTTCTAATATTGCATAATTTGTAAATTTATAATCAATGATCTTAGATATTGCATCATTCAAACTCTTCATACCCATTATTTAAAAGAATAACACTTCCTACCACACCTTTATACCAAAGAATTAGTTTTGTTTTATTAAAATAATACCAACAACTTCCAAAATATACAGTTTAATAGACTTCTTGCGTAACCATTATTTGAATAATGATTCATCGATGTTATTCCAGTGTCGGCTACTTAGGTGACAGAGAAGATGTTTAATGTATACAACCCACCACCTCACTAATGTTACTAAATCCATCTCTCCTTATTAGTTCTGCAAGTTCTAGATTAATTTTGTTTACAACTTGAGGTCCGTGGTATATGAGAGCAGTGTACAACTGCACCAAAGAAGCTCCTGCCTTTATTTTTTTATATGCATCAGCACCACTTGAGATTCCTCCGCATCCTACCAACAATATTTTGCCCTTAGTAAGTTTGTACATATCGCTCAATAACTCGGTTGAAAGTTTAAACAGCGGTTTGCCACTCAACCCACCACTCTCGTTGTGGTGGGAATGTAAGTTATTCCGACTGATCGTAGTGTTGCTCACTGTTAATCCGTCAATCTTATATTCCAACGCAAGCTCAGCGATATTTTCTTTCGTTTGCTGATCTATATCTGGTGAGATTTTTAATATTATTGGTATGGATTTAGAATTATCAATTGATTTCCGGGTTAGAGTTACGGATTTCAACAATTCCGATAATTCTTGCTTATTGTGCAGATTGCGTAAATTAGGCGTGTTTGGGGATGAGATGTTCAGCACTATATAATTGCTTTTTCCATATACTATCTTTATTAAGTCAACATAATCGCTGATTTGGTCCTTTGATGTACTGTTTTTTCCTATGTTGATGCCAAAAATGCAGTCATCAAGCTTGGTTTTATCTATTTGTTTAAGAAAGTAGTCTATTCCTTTATTGTTAAATCCCAATCTGTTAATTACCCCTTGATCTTTAATTAACCGAAAAATTCTTGGTTTTTTGTTTCCATATTGTGGATTACGAGTTACAGTACCAGTTTCAATAAATCCAAAACCAAATGAAAGCATAGGCCTTATAACTTCTGCATTCTTGTCAAAACCTGCAGCCAGACCCACGGGGCTTCTGAGCTTATTACCAAAAAAATTCACACTCAAAGATTCTGGTAGCTCTATAGGTTTTCTATAAGGCATTTTCTTTAATGCCATAATTGCCAAAGAGTGAGCAACCTCGGGCGGTAGTAAAAACAATAAATCACGTAATATCATTTTGTAAAACACTTTGCTTATTTTTAGTTTATTTTTTACCATGAAACGCTATAAGAGTGTAACCATAACTTGAAAAGAAATTGATTTTACTTATGAATAATTTTCTCTATAGGTTACACACCTAAAGCTACTGTTGAATTGAGCAACTTTTACAAGATATAGAAAATGAAAGAGGCCGGGACCGGAATTGAACCGGTATAAAAGGATTTGCAGTCCTCTGCATAAGCCATTCTGCCACCCAGCCGTTTTTTATGTGTAGATATCCATTATATCTTTTAGCATAGATAAGGCTTCCTCCCTTTTGCGTTGGAAAGTGTTACGTCCAATGATTGAACCATTACCACCACCCTGCTTAATTTCTTTCGCTTCATTGCATATGTCATTCACTGATTTCGACTCGCCACCAGAAAAAACTACTATTCTTTTTCCTGCAAAACAAGATCTTTTAACATATTCAATTCTTTTAGATAATGATTCAATATTTTCTGTTTCTATTTTCTCCCTTTCCAAATATTTAGTTGGAAGTTTTACTTTTATTATATTAGCGCCAAGCAAAGCTGCCATGTGTGCAGCATAGGCAACAACATCAACCGCTGTTTCACCTTCTTTGGAAATTCCTTCACCGCGTGGATAAGACCATAACACTACTGCAAGCCCATAAGATTTGGCTTCAGCTACGATTTCACGGGCTTCTTCCATCATATCGAAACACTTAGCAGAACCAGGATATATAGTAAATCCAACAGCCAAGCAGCCCAAACGCAGTGCATCTTTCACAGAAGAGGTTATTGCTTGATCAGAAGTCAGATTCTTCGAATGTAAGGAGTTGGAACTATTAAGTTTCAAAATAAGTGGGAGCATTCCAGCATAAGTTGAAGCACCAGCTTCAATCATACCAAGTGGAGCAGCATATGCACTTACTCCCGAATCAACTGCAAGCTGAAAATGATAATGTGGGTCATAAGCATCAGGGTTAACTTCAAAACTTTTTATTGGCCCGTGTTCAAACCCTTGGTCTACAGGGAGAATTACTAATTTGCCAGTGCCGCCAAGCCTTCCATGCACGAGAATACGAGTAAGATTCGCTTTTACCCCGGGGTTTTCACTTTCGTAGTGGTTTAAGATTTGTCTTATTTCTTTACTCATTAACGCTATGAAGTTCATTTAAAGTATAGCAAAAACCACAGTTGAAGCAAAGATCTTTTTATGGTTCTTGTCCTGCAGGTGTATCTAAAGATGTAACGTTAGGATTGGTGGTGTGCTGTTGTGGCTTTTTTTGGATTAAATCTCTAAAATACATTTTGACAATAGGAAGAACAAGTGGCATAAGCACTAGCTTGTAGTCATACCATGCAAATTTTTCTTTATAGCTAAATTCTGCATCTTCTTCATATAAGCGCTGAATGCAATGTTCACTATATAGTTCAGATGCCTTTGCAAAAGTTCTAAGTAAAGCAATAAGTAATAAATCCAATGCTAAATTAATCATCAGCATTGTTCCATATTGAGCAGGCCAGCCATTTTGTGCTACCTCTGACACTAGACCACATATAGCAAATGTTGCTGCGATACATATCACATAATCATCAGCAGCAATAAGTAGATTGTATCTTCGATTTAATCTATCCAGATTTTCCTCTTGTGAACCTTTTTGTTTACTTGCTGCATAAATAATACCACAAAAGGATATAATAAATAACAACGGCCAAATCCCTATGCTAAATGCATAAAATCGATAAGCGATGCTTTGCACCGTGCCACTATTAGCAAGTTGCGATAAGCAATACTCAACTTTCAGCGATGGAGTAACCACCGCATTTGCTAATATAAAAAATAAAGGTGCTCTATTTATAGCTTTGCTTCTACGTGATAATATTCCATAAATTTTTGTTTGCCTCCTCCGTTCTTCTTCACTTGATAGTCTTTCATATTGACTAGGAGTTTTTCCTTCTTTTAAAGCGTTGAGATACTTCTCTAGCTCTTTTTTATCTGCACTAAGTTTTTGAAACTTTTCTGTAGCTATCTTTTTCTTCTCTTCATCTTTTTCTTTGTCAGGGTGGCACTTTAATGAAAGCTTTCTAAAGCTCCGTTCAACTAACTTGAGTATATCGTCAAACTCCTGGCTTATTACTTCTTCTGCTTTTATTTCTAGTCTTGAAAATAAATTCTGTAAATCGCGATTACTGTAATACTGATTTCTAGTTAAACTTGCCACTATAGCCTCATTATTCTTAAAATAAGTATACTATCAGTGTAATAAAAAAACAAGAATTTCAAACTATATCAAAAGCAATTTTATTTTCTACTTTATTCATATAGATTCTTAATTTCTTTCCTTTTATTAATTTACGATTCAGTATTTCTTCCGCTAAGTAACTTTTTATCTCTTTTTCAATAAGTCTCTCTATCGGACGTGCTCCCATTTCCTTACTATAACCTGTTTGTGCAAGATAAGATTTCACTTCATCTTCTACCAAGCAGTTTATGCCTTTTTGCGTCAGCTGCTTTTTCAGTTCCTGAATAAATTTATCTACAATATGCAGAATTATATCCGCATTTAAGTCAGAAAAAGAAATAATCGCATCAAGACGATTACGAAATTCAGGGCTAAAAACCTGTTCTATCGCTTTTTCACTATCACCAGTGTTAAATTTTTTATGCCCAAAGCCAACAAAACTTTTGCTGCGTTCAGCTGCTCCTGCATTAGTTGTCATAATTAAGATTATATTGGAAAAGTCAACTTTACGTCCGTAAGTGTCTGTAACACAACCATAATCCATAATTTGTAGCAATATATTATAGATATCGCTATGGGCCTTTTCAATTTCATCAAGCAACACAACACTATATTGATTGTTAGATACAGACTCTGTGAGTAATCCACCCTGATCATAACCTACATATCCAGGAGGAGAACCAATCATCCTTGATATCGTATGAGACTCAATATATTCGGACATATCAAAGCGTATAAGAACCTGTTTAAAATCTTCGTAATAGGAGAGAAATGAAGGAAAGGACAATCATTTGCAAG
>NZ_JAPQLG010000098.1:0-6005 GCF_028982005.1 Wolbachia endosymbiont of Drosophila bocki
TAATTATAGTTAGCCTTTCATAAGTAGCGATGCAACAAAGCCATCCCAGTGTCTGGGCACTGGGATGACAGGGGAAGGAGGCTACTTTCATGACACCATCATAAAGTGAACCAGTGTCAGCTACTCGGATGACAAGAAGAGGGCACTGTGACGCACAATTATCAGTTAATGCGGCATTATAAAAAACGCCAAACTTTTTTCTGTTTTTATGCAAGAAGTCTAGTCCATATATTCCTCCCACTTTTCCGTGACTTTTCTTACTATTTCCTCACTCATTTTAATTTTCTTTCCCCACTCTCGTTTGGTTTCAGGAGGAATTTTGTTTGTCGCATCAAATCCCATTTTACCTCCAAGTCCACTTTCAGGGGAAGCAAAGTCTAAATAATCAATAGGTACACTTTCTATCATGATTGTATCACGCACAGGGTCCATCCTCGTTGACATTGCCCACATTACTTCCTTCCAATCACGTACATTTATATCATTATCAACAACGATAATAAACTTCGTGTATAAAAACTGCTTTAGAAAAGAAAGTATGCCCATAACAATTCTTTTTGCCTGCCCTGGATAGGATTTTTTTATCGACACTATCGCTATTCTATATGAGCAACCTTCCGGTGGCAGATAAAAGTCCACTATCTCTGGAAATTGATTGATAAGAATGGGCACAAAAATTTCATTGAGTGCTTCACCAAGAATCGATGGTTCATCAGGTGGCTTGCCAGTGAAAGTGCTAAGATATATCGGGTTTTTACGCATAGTAATTGCAGTAATATTAAATTCTGGAAATTGCTCAACAGAATTATAGTAGCCAGTGTGATCTCCATATGGTCCCTCATCTTGATATCTATCCAAACTCACATAGCCTTCCAGAACGATTTCCGCGTGAGCTGGCACTTGAAGTGGAATAGTCTTACAATTTACAAGTTCAAGCGGCTTCTTTCGCAGCAGTCCAGCAAATTGGTATTCTGACAATGTTTCTGGCACTGGAGTTACCGCAGCAATAATTGTTGCAGGATCACTACCGATCACAGCAGCAGCAGGAAATTTCATATTTTGTTCCTTCTCTTTCCATCGTTTATGGTGACCTGCTCCTCCACGATGCGCAAGCCAACGCATTAGAGTTGTTTTTTTATCTATGACCTGCATACGATATATTCCAAGATTGAAATTATCTTGTTTGTCTTTCGTAGGTCCTTTTGTCACCACAATCGGCCAGGTGATAAGTGGTGCAGGTTCATTTGGCCAGCATGTTTGAATGGGCAGTAGACTTAGGTCCACTTCATCTCCGGTTAGCACTACCTCTTGACATGGAGCCTTGCTCACGACTTTACTTCGCATCGATAACACGACTTTCAACAAAGGAAACATTTTTATAGCATCCTTAAAGTTTTTTGGCGGCTCAGGTGATTGCAAAAATGCTAAAAGTTTACCAAGATCTCTTAGTTCATCAGGATTTATGTTCAACCCCAATGCAATCCTCTTAATAGTACCAAATAAATTCACCAAAACAGGAATCGAATTTTTACCATTTTCTGTGACAACATTTTCAAAAATGATCGCTGGCCCTTTGTTTGACAAAACCCTACGGTGAATTTCTGTCATTTCAAGAACTGTTGAAACTTTCTCCTTAATTCTAATCAGATTCTTTTTTTCTTCTAAGGCTTTGATGAAGTCGCGTAAGTTGTTGTACATATTCCAGTTTTTAAAATTTTAAGTTTACATTTAGTTTTCAAGCACTTTATTGAAATTTGACCTATGCACTACTTTCCTGCCTAGCGAGCTTTCAGTTAATTTGAGATCAAATCCTCATATTGCTTACTAAGTTTGTATTTCCTTCCTCTATTGGAAAAATCTACAATCTTGATAAACCCCATTTCCACCCACTTTTTACAAAGTTGCGCACTGGTACGAGGCTTAAAATTAAATAGTTCGCCAACCTGACTAGCTGTAATAGCGGAAAACTTCTGGAAGAGCTCAAGAGCTTTGCGTTGTTTAGGATCAAGCTTACGTATAAGATCAGTCTGATCAGCGTGGTATTCTTCTTTATTTATACGTTGTAAAACGTTCTCAAATGAATTTGCCATACCTTCTACGAAATACTCCACCCACTTAGTAATATCTGCTTCAGCTCGTCCCATGTAATAGTTGTGCGATGGACCTATACTGATTGCTTCATAATACGCTCCTAGATTCGACCATTACCGTCATAGTAAGGGTGAATTGTTACAAATTGATAATGCGCAATACCTGCAATAATTGGGCAAGGCACTTGCTCACTGTTACGAATCCAATCAATCATACTGCTCATGAGCTTTGGTACATCCTTTGCTTCAGGTGGCATATAAATTATTGCACGTGTAAGACTATCGCGGATAACATTTTGACCATCACGATAAGGTGTTGATTTTATTTTAGATTTTCCACTTGCTATTACTAGAGCATGTAGTGTTTGAACAGCTTTCTCAGTAATGGGTATTCTCCTTGCTGCCCATTGTTCAACTTGAGTTAAAGCTGCATAATATCCTTTAACCTCATTTTCATCTCTCCTATATTTTGGAAAGTGGCTTTTACCACTTAAAACCTCTTCAATCTGTTTAGGTTCAAGTCGATTTCCTTCAATCATAGTAGAATAGTGTGTGGTATAAAGCCGTGTAGTTTCACGAAGAGACAAAAGCATTGATACAGTGAGCGGCAAATGTAACACTTTTTCTTTTGCTGCTTCAATCCTTATAAGACAACTAGCAATTTTAGAAGTAATCGTATAATTCGGCATCGGCATAATATCTGCATTACATTACTTCTATATTATGCTGATAAAATGCAGATAATACAACATTTACACGACGCCGACCATAAACAGCAATAAATTCGGCTGATTGAGAAAGAAGTTTGTCTTGTAGAATAGCTATTTCTTTTTCTCTGCCAATTATTGGTTCACTCATATGTTTATTCCGCGGAGTTTGTTGAAATTATACACAGCGGAATAAAATTATCAACTTTGTTTTACCGCCGTATTTACAGCGTGGCGGTAAAAGATAGAGCATCTCATAATTGGCTATTCTGGAGGTAGTTTTGTCACTTGCATCACCAAGTCTTCTGATGAACTTTGTGGTAATGTGCTTGAGTTTTATTGTGTAAAGTTTGCATTTGAGGCAAAACTGGTTATAAAATACACTTGATACGAATGTTTTTATATATTAACATTAGATGCTTCTTTTAATATACAGATAAACGTGTACTAAAAGTTTTATGTTGTAGGTTTTTAAATAAATTGTATGTCTAGAATATCGTTTTTATTAATTTTAATAATAGCAATAGCAAGCTTGCCGATAATAAACAATTGGCTTTCAAATCGCAGCCAAATGCTAAGCGATGATTATATAGGTGAGAAATTAGATAGCTATATAAGCAGAAATTTTGATAAGATCGTAAAAACTCTCAAAGAGCAGTCGATTAAAAGTAGTTACGCTGCTCGAGATAATGTAACCAAAAGTAAAATTTCACAATACAAGGATCAAATATTTGACCTTACTTATCCTTACTCCGGAAATGAAAGTAGTAGTGTTATAGCTGTAGGCTTCCTTGACTATTCTTGTGGACATTGCAAAGCTATAAAGAATGATATAAAGCAGTTAATTAACGACGGCAAAATTAAGTATATCTTTAGGGATGCTCCAATACTTGGTAACGCTTCTTTAAAGGCAGCAAAAAGTGCTCTAGCTGTCTATTTTCTCGATAAAGAAAAATATTTCGATTTTCACCATGCTGCTTTAAGTCACAAAGGAGAATTTTCAGACGAAAGCATATTGGATATAGTGAAAAACATGGGGATTGATGAGGACGATTTTAATGATTCCATAAAAGATAACGCGGACAAAATTGAGCAAATGATAAACAACAGTAGGCTTCTAGTAAGAGATTTGGGAGTAGGTGGTACACCTTTTTTAATAATTGGAGATAGCCTGTTTGTAGGAGCAACTGATTTGAATGTATTACGCAAAAAAGTAGATGAATTAAGTCACAAGCAAGGCTAGTTACAGTTTGCCGTAAAATTTTATTTTTTTGCTTGACAACTCAAATGAACCTGAGTATAGTAACTGTGGGTGTGACAGCAGTTTAACTCAGTAGTCTCATCCACTTTCCATAGCGTCATTTACTATGTGAAACGCTTTCAAATTACAACATTTTCTTCAACCAAACTATTTTACTTTCACGGGAAGGTATATGTCATTCACAGAAATTAGATTTCCAGAAAATATATCTTATGGTTCCGCTGGAGGACCGGAATTTTCCACTGACGTTGTAACAACTCATAACGGTTGTGAACAGCGCAACATCAATTGGTCTCATGCACGCACTAGATACAACATAGCTTACGGGGTCAGATCAAACGAGCAGCTACTAGAACTAATAACACTTTTTCATGCACGAAAAGGTAAAGCAATAGGGTTTCGTTTTAAGGATTGGTGGGATTTTATAGCCATCAACCAAGAGATTGGTATAGGAGATAACAAAAAAACGACTTTTTAGCTAATCAAAACTTATGTAAGTGGGGAAGATAAGCATATACGTATGATCAAAAAGCCAGTACATGGGACAGTAAAGATTTATTTAAATGGTAAAGAAGAGAGTGAATATTCAGTAAATTATTCAACTGGAGAAATAACATTTATGAAGCCACCAGTAAAGGATGTGATAATCACTGCGAGCTTTGAATTTGATGTGCCCGTGCGCTTTGATACAGATTACTTAAACGCTTCGATTGATGACTATGGAAGCAATAGCTGGAATAATATCCCCTTGGTGGAAGTGAAATTTTAGTTATAAGCGAGCATAGATCCACATCATAGTAGGGCTACTAGTCACCATCAATTGAAAAAATTAAGCACCACTGAGGCTCTATATTTAAATGAGCCTTAGTATATGCAATTATTTTAAACTTTATCACCAGCTATATACTACAATGTTGCTGAGCTTTGCTAACATTTACACTTGAAGCTTGGGGAGATTCTAACTCAGTGCTTTTTTCTTCCTACAAAATAGAAAGCTTCAACAACTCCTTTAGAGTTGATTTTGCAAGTGTTGTATCATCTTTGTTTAAGATGTAGTCTAGCATGCCGTTTTTCTGTAAGAGATTAACAAAATATCTATCTTCCTCATTAAGAACCTCTATCTTGTTAATACAAGATAATACTAAATCCGAATTCTTTGTTGCTAAAATTCCATTCAAAAAGATATCTAATTTTGTTTTATCTTCAGTTAAGTCTTCAGCTAACCTATTTCTGATATTCTCATTGTCAAACACAATGTACTCGAGGTACGAGGAAGGCTCAATAAGTATAAAGTCCTCTAAAGGCACTAGTTCTGGATAGGTGCCAGCGTAATCAAGTATGCCACACTCAGTAATACACCCTCCTTTTCTTATAACACAGCAATTGAGACGACCATGATACATTGATAACAAAGAAAAAAGACGTATTATACTTGTACCTCTATCTTTCATTTCCTCGAAAAGCTTCCTATCATTTATTAATTTGTGCAAAATGTAATCCATAGCAGGACCTGGTTTGCGGAAATGAAACATATTATTCTCTTCAAAAATGGCCTCAGCTAATTCGATAGATTCTTTATCCTCATCTACGAAAGCTTTTTCATTTCTATTTAACTGTATGATCTCAGCTTTGCTATCTCTGCGTAGACCAGTTCTCCTTATTAACATCTCAAATATTTTTGTATTCATATATATCCTATATTAGTTAAAGTAAATATTAATAATGTTTACTTTTTAAATAAAAATAAATGAAAATTTTAATAAAAATTATATTTTTTTTAATAGAATAAAAATCTTTTATATTTGCTTGAGCACCAAAAGGGCTTTATTGGTGTAATGCGTTTTCTATTGCGCCTGGCTGCAGCGCGTGATGCAACCGGATGGCTTTGTTGCATCGCTAGCTATGATGGATTAAAGATAAAAAAGATGGAGAATATCAGTAGCTTAT
>NZ_JAPQLG010000099.1:0-1456 GCF_028982005.1 Wolbachia endosymbiont of Drosophila bocki
TTTCAGTTTTTCTATTTTTTGCTGTAAATTTTTGCAAAGTTCTAAAAGGTTTACCACATTACCTCACTTTCGCTCTATGATTATCTTTTTAGATCACTTTGTCTACCTTATTCTACCACTCTGCTGAACGGATACCTTGGGTTAGCTATAGCTAACACCACAATTGTACTAACATTGTGATTTGAGAACAACCTTCACCAGAAAGGGTGTCATTCCAGTGTTAAGCACTGGAATGACGAGAGGTAACGCAAGAAGTCTACTCTTAATAAAAACCTGATGATGAATCATTATTACCAAATTTCGGCCTATTTCTGTTGCTGAAACCAGAACGAGGAGGCCTCTTATGGTGACTTCCTCCAGGTTTTCTACTAAATGAATTATTGTAATAATTATCCCTGTCATTTGGACCATCTCTTCTTTCCTCGTTGTAAAGCTCACCTTCAAAAAACCCTCCCGTCTCTTGATCAACCCGACGTCTTGACAACTTTGGACACCCACCTTTTTCGAAGTCAATTACTAGTGCTTTGAAAGTATCATCTTGTTTAAGTACGCTCTCTATAGAATCTATATGTTCATTAGCTACTTCACTTATGTGCATTTTTCCTTTTCTGCCATTAAGAAATTCAAGCTCTACAATAGACTTCTCTATTCTTACAACCTTGACATCAACTATAGAACCTTGTTCTAGTTCTGTTATTGAATCAATCATCATACTCTTTGCAATTTCAGCTTCAGTGCCACTCGTAGCAAAAACAGAAACTTTACCATCATCTCCTATTTCAATTTTTGCATTACTTCTTTCACACACACTGCGTATATTTTTCCCCTTAGAACCTATAGCAGCAGAAATTTTGTCTTTATCTATGTAAAATGATAACATCCTTGGTGCATGGTCTTTGACATCATCACTGTGTTCTGAAATCACTGCATTCATTTTTTCTAAAATATGTAATCTTCCAGCTTTTGCCTGTTCTAAAGATTTTTCAACAATTTCAAAGCTTATACCAGAAATTTTCATGTCCATTTGTAGCGCCGTAACCCCTTCACTAGTTCCCGCTACTTTAAAGTCCATATCACCAAGATAATCTTCATCACCAAGTATATCGGAAAGTATTACATACTCGTCTTTATCCTTGATGAGACCCATAGCAATTCCAGCAACAGGGGCCTTTATTGGCACACCCGTATCCATTAAAGCAAGAGAAGTCCCACAAACTGTTGCCATAGAAGAAGAACCATCAGACTCCAAAATTTCGGACACTACTCTTATTGTATAAGGAAATTCAGACTTATCGGGTAAAACAGGATGAATTGCTTTCCAAGCAAGTTTGCCATGACCGATTTCTCTTCTTCCTGGTGCACGCACAGCAGAAGTTTCTCCAACAGCAAATGAGGGAAAGTTATAATGCAACATGAAATGCTCACGTCTATCCCCTTCAATATCATCCACAATTTG
>NZ_JAPQLG010000100.1:0-631 GCF_028982005.1 Wolbachia endosymbiont of Drosophila bocki
ATGCGGTTCTCGACCGTACATCGAGAACCACTCAGTGGACGCGTAGCACCAACAAACGGTGTGTTATCAAGTCATCGGCTTATTAGTACCAGTCAGCTGCATGCATTGCTGCACTTCCACATCTGGCCTATCAACCCAGTAGTCTGGCTGGGAGCCTCTCACCCGAAGGTATGGAAGTCTCATCTTGAGGCCGGCTTCCCGCTTAGATGCTTTCAGCGGTTATCCATCCCGAACGTAGCTAATCAGCGGTGCTCCTGGCGGAACAACTGACACACCAGAGGTTCGTCCAACCCGGTCCTCTCGTACTAGGGTCAGATCCTCTCAAACTTCCTACGCGCGCAGCGGATAGGGACCGAACTGTCTCACGACGTTCTAAACCCAGCTCGCGTACCGCTTTAATGGGCGAACAGCCCAACCCTTGGGACCTACTCCAGCCCCAGGATGCGACGAGCCGACATCGAGGTGCCAAACCATGCCGTCGATATGGACTCTTGGGCAAGATCAGCCTGTTATCCCCGAGGTACCTTTTATCCGTTGAGCGACAGCGCTTCCACAAGCCACTGCCGGATCACTAGTCCCGACTTTCGTCCCTGCTCGACCTGTCAGTCTCACAGTCAAGCTCCCTTGTGCA
>NZ_JAPQLG010000101.1:0-946 GCF_028982005.1 Wolbachia endosymbiont of Drosophila bocki
CCAGCTTGCAAATGATTGTCCTTTCCTTCATTTCTCTCCTATTACGAAGATTTTAAACAGGTTCTAAGATCTGCAAGTTCACTGTCTATACTACTTGTCTTGCTGCCTATACTATCTATGGTTGATGATAATTGTGTTATTATACCACTTTGAATTGCACTATCCATATTTTCGTCATACTTATTAATGCTGTTTATCAAGCCATCATAAAAATTTTTAAGGTGCTTGATGGTCAATGTAATTTGTGGCATCTTATCAATCTCTTCTTGTGTCATATCTTTAGTTATATCAAATTCTTCCTTTGTTTTACCACTGACAATCTTTTTTATTACTGGCTTTTCAAAGCTTGGTTTATCAAACTTCGGCTTCGAAAGTTGTAATGTATTATTTGATTCAACTTCTTCACTAGAATATAATTTTACATTTTTATTCATAATAGTTACCTCCTATAAAAAAACTACTTATCTTTATAAATCACTACTATACAAATAACAGTGAGTCATTATTAATGTCTACTATTGTAAAGTCTGGAGCCTGTCCAATATCTGGCATATCGTCCTTGATTTGCTTGAGCATCTCAATCATTTCCTTGTTCTGTTTACTCTGCTCTTCAAGTTCCCCTTTTAATGCATCAATAATAGCTTTAGACTGATCTTTACTGCCAAGATCACCAATCACAGCTGTCACTTTCTCATAAGGCAATTTGTGAATAATATCTTTTAGCTCTTCTGCACCTACGTTATCCAAAAGTTCTTTAAACTGCTCATTAGACATATTGCGAGCAAAAGCTTGAAGTTTCTCTGGGTTGTCAGCTAAAGACTTAATGATAATCTGAATCCTATTAGAATCAGTTAAATCCTGAGCAATTGCTTCAAGTTTCTTAGAACCTGTTTAAAATCTTCGTAATAGGAGAGAAATGAAGGAAAGGACAATCATTTGCAAGCTG
>NZ_JAPQLG010000102.1:0-5913 GCF_028982005.1 Wolbachia endosymbiont of Drosophila bocki
CTTGCAAATGATTGTCCTTTCCTTCATTTCTCTCCTATTACGAAGATTTTAAACAGGTTCTAAGAAATTTTGATTTGGTAAAGGTGCTTCAAACTCTCTATGTGTTTCATTTATTGATTGCTCAAATTTTTGGAACTCCTTTTCCCACTTTAAATTTATCTGTCCTGTAATGTCCTCATCTTTGCGTAAAGGGCCAATAAAATACCAGATTAAATTTTTTTCCTCCAATTGTTTTATAGTCTCTTGAAAGCTGCTACAAGATTCAATCACATCTAAAATATCCTTTTTCTGCTGTTCATCTACATCTAAACTTTGACTTTCAGCTATAAATACATTTTCGTTTTCCTGTGGCATAATTTTACATTTTAAAAAATATACTATAATATTAACAGATTTCTTTAAAAAGTCAACTAATTGTTGGATAAATAAACTTGAGCATTTGGCCAAAATGTTATATAGTAGCCACCTCAAGAAGTACAGTATGGACAATACCATTATAAGAAAATACGATATCAGAGGTATAATAGGCAAAGGCTTGCAGATTAATGATGGGTACGAGATAGGTAGAAAGTTTGGCCAAACCGTAGCTAGTGTTTGTGTCGGCTACGACAGCAGAATAGATTCACCAGGTATAGAAGGAGAATTAATTAGGGGCTTAACTTTATCCGGTGCAAATGTTATACGCGTTGGACTATGCTCTTCACCTATGCTTTACGCTGCAACACAAATCACACAGGCGGATCTTGGTATCATAATAACTGCCTCTCATAACCCCAGCGAATATAATGGCTTTAAATTTTTTAGTAATAAAAAAGTCTTCTCAGATCAAGAAATGAAGGAAATTATAAGCAGTCCAATTAAAAACAGCACAAGAATTGGAAGCTTAATTAACATAAATATATATAGTGAGTACATTAGCATATTGAAAAGTGCAGTGAAGAACGATACTACACAGAAATTAAAAATAGCCTGGGATTGTGGAAATAGTCCAGCAAGTGGAATTATAAGGTATATTGAAAAGATCTTGCCTGGTCATACGCACATCGTAACCAATAACTCTATAGATGGGGCATTTCCACTGCATGATCCAGATCCCATAGAGGAAAAAAATCTTGCTCAATTAATTGACATTGTGAAGGAATATGGATGTGATCTTGGCATTGCGCTAGATGGCGATAGCGATAGGGTGCGCTTAATTGATAATAAAGGCAACGTTGTTTCCAATGACCATTTATTTATAATTTTTGCACGTGAAGTGTTGGAGGAATATCCAGAAAGCAAAGTTATTGCTAACGTAAAAATGAGTATGAAAGTGCATGATTTTGTTAGCAAGTTAGGAGGGCAAGTTATCACCTGTGCTACTGGACATTCACTAGTTAAGAAGAAGATGGTAGAGGAAGAGGCAAAGTTTGCTGGTGAATTAAGCGGGCACTTCTTCTTTTCTGAGCTAAGTTTTGATGATGGGCTATATTCTGCTGTTAAAGCAGTTGACATTTTGCTTAAGAAAAACCAAAGCCTATCTCAGGTGATTGAGGATTTACCGAAGTTATATATCACTCATGAAGTGAAGATTGTAGTGAAAGATGAGAAAAAGTTTCAAATAATTGAGTCAATAAAGAAAACACTGGAGCAGCAAAATATTGTATTTTCAGATCTTGATGGTGTTAAGGTAACCGATAATAAAGGTTGGTGGCTTCTTAGGGTATCAAATACGCAAAACTGCATTACAGCAAGATGCGAAGGAGAGACTTTAGAGGGTTTTGAACTTACTAAAAAGGTTTTGTTCCATTACATTGATGAAGCAAGGTCTTTAAATTGTAGCTACTCACAGAAATAAATTTGATTTATAAAATTGACATGAAAGTATAAAGATAAATAGGCTAAATGTACTTATCACCTGGTCAGGCTGCAGCATTATTTCGTGTAACCGTTTGCGGGTCCACTTAATTCTGCAATTCTTTGATCTCACTCATGGAGAGGCCAGTAAACTTAACAATAGTGGTGACATCAACATTATTAGCCAGCATTGTTTTTGCAACTTCAATTTTTCCTTCCTTTTTAGCATCATCAAGTTTTTGTTCAAGAACAGCCCGTTCATCACGAATACGTTTTATTTCCTGTTCGTAGGCAATAAATTCTTTCTCTGACCAGTTGAATCTATTTAGTTCTTCATATGCCTTTTTAATTATTACATCACTACCTATTATCTTTTCCAATTCTTCTTCGCTAGTTTCATCTGCATATTTAAAATAATAGATCCATTTTTCAACTATACTCTCCAATTGGTCTTCTTTAGTTTTAGGAAATTTTGGTAACTCAATAAATGTAAAATAAAAATCTTTTAAATCATGTTCATAGCTATCTTTGTCTAACATTACATGATCTGACTTATACTCAGATTTATTAGGAAAGAGAATACAATCAGCAATAGCTATAAAAATGATTTCTTTAAGATCCTGATATTGATCACCTTTATCAGCTTGCCTTGAATAAGCTTTAGCAGCGTAATATTGAGCGCGTTTTTCAAAGCCTTTAGTTTTGGCAACTTGCATTTCGACTATTACTTGCACCCCATTTTCATCCCTGCAAAGAACATCAACGATACTTTGTTTTTTAGAGGCAATTTCAGCATCTTGAATAGTGCTGAGGAATTCTATTTCTTTTATTTCATCTTTGCCAGTGAACCCCAAAATATCATTGAGAAAGTGAATGAGGATGTCTTTATTTTTTTCAGTACCAAAAATACGCCGGAACGCAACATCATTCTTGGGGTCGAGAAATTTAGAAAGAGCCATAAAAAAATTTTTAAATGTATCTTTACATTATATATTCTTATTGATGATAATTCAATAATTTGTCATCTTTTTTGTTAACTTTACTGATGTTGCCAGAAGGAACGTTGTTGCAAAATTTTGTAAAATTTATTATCCTAAGGTTTCAAGTTCTCACAGGTTTATTGGAACTATATGTACAATGTGTTTATCAGTGAAAATCTGGAGAAAATGATGGGGGAAAAGTTGATACATTACTTTAGCCAGGGTAAATGCGAAGGCAATGCAGAAATGAAAAATCTGCTGGGAGGAAAGGGGGCAAATTTAGCAGAAATGTGCAGTGTTGGCATTCCTGTTCCACCTGGTTTCACAATTTCCACCTCTGCTTGCAAAGTCTATTATCAAGACAATAGATCTTCTGTTATCCAAGTAGCTGACTACTCGGATCCAGAAAAAAATGTGGTCACGCACTGGAATGACATATGTAGTGGAATCAAAAACTACATGGCGATGCTCGAAAATGACATCGGTTGTAAATTTGGGGATTTAAATAATCCTTTATTAGTTTCAATACGCTCTGGTAGTGTTAGTTCAATGCCGGGCATGCTTGATACTATTTTAAATGTTGGTCTAAATGATGAAACCGTTGTTGGGCTTGCAAAAAAAAGTGGCGAACGTTTTGCTTACGATAGCTACTGCCGTTTCATCATGATGTACTCCAATGTTGTACTACAGCTTGATCATCACCTATTTCAAGATGTTGTTGATAATGAGCAGCAAAAGAGTGGAGCAAAAAGCTTAGCTGATCTTGATGTTGATGTTTTAAAGAGAATTGTTAACGATTTTAAAAAGATAGTATATGAAAAAACTGAGAAACATTTCCCGCAGAACGTTGAAGAGCAATTGTTAAACTCAGTTAATGCAGTATTTGCCTCTTGGAAAAATGATAGGGCTGTTTCCTATAGAAGAATACATAATATTCCTGAAAACCTTGGAACAGCGGTCAACGTGCAAGCAATGGTTTTTGGTAATTTAAATGATAATTCTGCAACTGGTGTGATATTTACACGAAATCCTTCAACTGGAGAAAAAAAATACTTTGGTGAATTTCTGATTAATGCTCAGGGTGAGGATGTGGTTTCTGGTGTTTATACTCCTATGCCAATTGACGGAGAGCAAAAAAACACCATGGAGAAGTTGCTGCCAAGTGTCTACCGAGAATTATGCGTGGTATGTGAAAAACTTGAAAGGCATTATAAAGACGTGCAGGATATCGAATTTACTGTGCAGGACGGTAAGTTATGGATTTTGCAGACTAGGTCTGGCAAGCGCACGGCTGAAGCTGCTATTCGCATAATAGTTGATATGGTAAACGAAGGAACGATTACAAAAGAAGAAGGAATATTGAGAATTGATCCAAAAACTTTTGACAATTTATTGCATCCAGTTCTTGACGTTAAGGGTGACCAGAAAGTAATAGGGAAGGGACTGCCGGCTTCTCCAGGGGTTGCTTCTGGATATGTAGTGTTTAGTGCAAGTGATGCTGAAAAAGCTGCAGAGCAGGGTAAAAAAGTGATTTTAGTAAGGTCAGAAACGAGTCCTGAAGATATTAATGGAATGAATGCTGCAAGTGGCATAGTAACAGCACGGGGAGGGATGACCTCGCATGCTGCTGTTGTAACCCGTGGAATGGGTAAGCCATGCATTTGCAGTGTGAGTGGACTTTATATCGATAAAGGTGGAACTTTCTTTTCTGTAGGGGATGCAAAAGTAAATAAAGGTGAACCAATTACCATCAACGGAGGAACAGGGGAGGTTATGCTTGGCATTCTTCCTACAATTTCACCTGAATTATCGCAAGAATTCAAAACGATAATCAACTGGATAGATGAAATCAAAACGATCAAAGTGAGAGCGAACGCTGATACTCCAAAAGATGCAAAAATTGCAAAAGAATTCGGTGCAGAAGGTATAGGCTTATGTCGCACAGAACATATGTTTTTCGCTAGTGATAGAATCGAATTCATTCAAAAATTGATAATAGCTGACGATGAAAATGAAAGGGCAAATGCGCTCATTAAACTAGAAGAAATGCAAAAGTCTGATTTCAAAGAAATATTTTCTATTATGGAGGGCAGGGAAGTCACTATACGGTTGCTTGATCCACCTTTGCATGAATTTTTACCCAATGATCAGTCTACTATAGAAAAAATTGCCAAATCACTTAGTAAGTCAGTTGAGTCAGTAGAAAATAAAATAGCACAGTTATCAGAAAAGAACCCAATGCTTGGCCATCGAGGTTGTAGACTTGCTATTTCTCATCCTGAAATATATAGCATGCAGATTAGGGCAATACTTAGTGCTGCAAGTGAATTAAAGAAAGAAAAGAAGATAGAAGTGGAGCCTGAAATCATGATTCCTTTTATTATGAGCGAGAAAGAATTTATTCTGATATGCGAGCTAGCAAAGAAAGAATCCTCTGTTATCTCAGCTGGGATCCAGACGCAGATTCCAGCGTCACGCGCTGGAATGACATCAGACAAGGCTTATTCAATTGGAACGATGATAGAACTACCAAGAGCAGCACTGATTGCTGATAAGTTAGCAAAACATGCAGAGTTTTTTAGTTTTGGCACTAATGATTTAACGCAAACAACCATGGGACTTTCAAGAGATGATTCAGTTAATTTCCTCGATTCTTATAAGGAAAGCAACATATTCGAAAACGACCCATTTGAAGTGCTGGACATCGAAGGGGTAGGGGAGTTAATCAAGATAGCCATTGAAAGAGGCAAAAAAACCCGAAAAGAAATAAAACTGGGTATATGTGGAGAGCATGGAGCAGATCCAAAATCTATAGAGTTTCTCATCGAATCAGGGGTAGATTATGTTTCATGCTCACCCTATAGAGTACCGATTGCAAAGTTAGTGGCAGCACAGTTTAGTGTTAGATCTAAATTTGCTAGGTAAGTATAGTGGCAGTGTTGGCTACTCATATGGTTTGAGTCCACCAGAGGGTGTCATTCCAGCGCGTGACGCTGGAATCTAGTTTTTATTATGGCCTTTTGGATCCCAGTGGGCTTTGTTGCATCGCTAGCTATGATGGATTAAAGATAAAAAAAGGTGGAGTATATCAGTAGCT
>NZ_JAPQLG010000103.1:0-1018 GCF_028982005.1 Wolbachia endosymbiont of Drosophila bocki
TTAAATGGCTATTTTATAATGAATTTTGTCAGCAGCCACCAGATTTTTTCAGTTGCTATGCAACAAAGCCCACTGGAATCCAGTTTTTGATCAAAAATGTTGCTGTAGCGCACAATCAATTTTCCTGGATCCCAGTGTCTGGGCACTGGGATGACACCATAGGGGGCTACTTGGATGACAGGGGAGGGAGGCTGCTGGGATCCTGACAACCGTCATCCCGCTGCTTGTTAGCGGGATCTAGAGATACCGCGGCGGTATGACGTAGAGCTACGTGTTTAGGTTTAATGAATCCACTATATCTTTTACTTGAGAAAAAACATACTCTTTGCTTACACTGGTATCGATAATAAAGTCACTCATCTTCCTTTTCTCCTCAATAGATAACTGAACATCGGAGATTAGATTAAGCTTTTCTTTATCTATGTTGCGTTCGTTAAGTCTTTGAGCTTGCACAACGCTATCTGCATGAACAAAAACAATAAGGTCGCAATATAAATAAAATTTTGTTTCTAATAGAAGTGGCACATCTAAAACTAAAAGTTTTCTATCGATCTTTTTTTCCTTGGCAATAAAAAATTCTAATTCACGCAGCACAGCAGAGTGAACCAAAGATTGAAATTGTTTCCAATTTTCATCGTAGGCTAAGAAATATTTAGACAGTACTGTTCTATCTATTTCACCATTTACTACCACTCCAGGAAAATTTTTCTCTGCATAACTTATTATGCTTTTATCCACTTTATAAAATTGGTGTACAACAGAATCGGCATCAAATACAACAGCACCAAACTCTTGAAAGCAATTAGCTACAAAGCTCTTTCCTACCCCAATTCCGCCTGTTAGACTTATAATCATATAACAAAATACATTCGACTTCTTTTGAAACTATAGCTAAGGTTTCTCTATATATATTAACTAGATTTTCTAGATCCCAGTGGGCTTTGTTGTATAGCAACTGAAAAAATCTGGTGGCTGCTGACAAAATTCATTATAAAATAGCCATCTAACCTTGAAAGAA
>NZ_JAPQLG010000104.1:0-10226 GCF_028982005.1 Wolbachia endosymbiont of Drosophila bocki
AGATATACCTCTTTCTTAACTATGCTTATCTTACCTCATATTTTCGAGATCCTTAACAGGTTCTTAGGAAGGGGAAATATTTTGTTTGAAATATGCTCAAAGGTAAGCGCATTTAATTAACTTAAGAGGTGGGAAGTGACAAACAAAAAGTTATTGAATGACAAAATTAATGCTTTTTTAGTTTTAATAGTTTATATTTTAGCTCTGTATAACAGTAAGGGATACTTTAAATGGGAGATGCTTTTTTGATGTCAATGGAATCTTCTAAGGGCAATAACGATAGAAATAAACAGTTTCTAGTGCAAATAGCTGCTTGGTTAGTAGACAACACTGGTTTAACTTTTAATCAAATAGCACAATGTTGCAGATTGGCCCTTGAAGAAGTACAAGACATAGCTGATGAGGAAATAGAAGTAGAAAAATATAACCCTATTATTTCTGGAATAATTACTGAAAAAGAAATCGATGATTGCAAAAAAAATTCAAATCGTGTACCAAATTTGATTATAAAAAATATAAAAAAAAGAAGTAAAGCGATTGGTAGCATTCTTGGCTTTGCCTCTACGGCAAGACGTAGAGATAAACCTGATGCGATTTATTATTTAGTAAAAAAATTTCCTATCTTGGACGATAACGTTATAGCTAAATTAATTAGTACAACAAATTACACAGTTGAGCAGGTAAGAGATGGATCTCATCATAACATGCAAAATATAAAACCCCAAGATCCTGTACTACTCGGCTTATGTAGTCAAGAAAATTTAGAAGCAGAAGTGGAAAAAGCAAAAGTAGAAGAGGAGAAGCAAGAAAGGTTAAAAAAATATAAAGAATAGCTATTGAAAATCCTCAAATTTTTGTGTTTTGTTAACATTAAATTAACTTGACTTGCTAGTGTTTATTAGTATAATGTAAGTAAAGTACGGGGTTTAATGATAATTAAGCTTAGTACGCACTGAAACTAACTCAGCCTAATTTATTATCTTGTAGTCACATTTTAGGTTAGTAAGCATCAATTAAAATTTTTCGAGGATTATGACAACAATCAATGAAGATGTTTTGGCAAAAGGAAAGGTTACAGCTCAACCTGAAAAAAGTGAGCAAATTTACAATAACGATACAGTAAAACAGATGGTCAATGAAGGTACTGAGAAAAACAGAAAAACATTAGATCTGAGCGAATTAAAAGAGAAAACAGCAGAAGAATTGTTAGAGTTAGCTGAAGAAAGAAAAATTTCAACTAACGGTAAAAGCAATGGTAGAATGCTAAAGCAGGAAATAATATTCAGCTTAATGAAAAAAATGAGTGAAGAAGGAGGCATAACCACAGGGAGTGGAATAGTGGAAATGTTGCCTGATGGTTTTGGTTTCTTACGTTCAGCAAGTGCAAATTATGCCCCAAGTACCGATGATGTTTATATTTCTAACGGGCAAATAAAGAAGTTTAATTTACGTACAGGAGATATGGCATATGGAGAAATAAGGCCACCTGGTGATAAAGAGAGATATTTTACTTTAACTAAGGTTCAAAGTATAAACTCTACTGAAGTAAGTGAATTAAGAAAGTACGTCCATTTTGATAATTTGCTTCCTCTTTATCCTGAGGAAAGCATAGTACTTGAGTGTAATAATGGTGATGATAAAAAAGGCTTAAGCATGCGTGCTATAGATATAGTAGCTCCTCTTGGAAAAGGGCAAAGAGCGTTAGTAGTTGCTCCACCTCGCACAGGAAAAACTGTATTGCTTCAGCAAATGGCTAACTCTATAGCTATAAATCACCCTGAAGTAGAATTAATAGTGTTACTTATAGGTGAAAGACCTGAAGAAGTAACAGATATGATACGTTCTGTAAAAGGTGAGGTAGTAAGTTCTACGTTCGATGAGCCTGCTTACCGTCACGTACAGCTTGCTGAAATAGTAATAGAAAAAGCTAAAAGAATGGTTGAGCATAAAAAAGATGTGGTAATTCTACTTGACAGTATTACTAGACTTGCACGTGCTTATAATGCGGTTATTCCTTCGTCTGGGAAAGTTCTAACTGGTGGTGTAGATTCAAACGCACTGCAGAGACCAAAACGCTTTTTTGGAGCAGCTCGTAATATTGAGAATGGGGGTTCTTTAACTATAATCGCCACAGCTCTTATAGAGACTGGTTCAAAAATGGATGAAGTTATTTTTGAAGAGTTTAAAGGTACAGGGAATGCTGAGATCATACTTGATAGAAAACTTTCTGATAAACGTATATTTCCAGCTATTGATATTACAAAATCCGGAACAAGGAAGGAAGAGCTATTAGTTGATAAGGCTATACTAAATAAAATATGGGTGGTGCGTAGGATACTCAATCCTATGGGACCCGTTGAAGCAATGGAATTTTTACGTGACAAACTACTTTTAACAAAGAGCAATGCTGACTTTTTTAACTCCATGAATCACTAAAAGTAAGCCAGTTATGATGGATATGCTGAGCAAAAAGTAAAACGCTCTTATAGCTAAAATAGTTTGGATTTACCAAAATATATTTATAGTTAAGTTGGCAATTTACCTTAAGTTAGCGCGTGACACTGGAATGACACCCTTGGTGGCAGACAGCTAAAGGAAAATATCAACTAGGTTTATAATCTATCACTACCGTGTTTGCAATTTTGTCGTGAAAAGCTTGTTTATGTTCATCACCTACTGCACATACTAAAACTAAGATTAGTATAGCTAAGAATAAAATGGGATTACAAAGTGATATGCAATAAATTATAAAAAGAGCTATAGTCCTTTTCATTGCTTGCATTGTAGTGATTGACTCAAATGTATCTTTGTCTTTTACACGCATGCTAAATAACAAGTGTCCTGGAGTGCCGCCAAATTTTACTAGCATGAATATATGAAATATACATGGTATCATTAAAAATAAAGAAAATACAATCGTGGTGATTACAATTATTGCACCCATGATCCCTTGTATTGCGTGTGTAAGTGAGAAACCCACCGCCATTAAACCAAATGGTATTGCGATAAATAAAATACAATCAACTATAAATGCTAGAGTACGTCTTGTCATCGTTGAGTAGTTTACTTTTTTATCCATGTACTACCTATAAAGAAAAATATCAACTAGATTTATAGTCTATCACTACTGTTTTTGCAATTTTATCGTAAAAAGTCTGTTTGCGTTGATCAAATACTGCAAACAAAAATAAAATTAGCACAATTAAAAGATATAGAAAAGTATAACCATGATAATGCAGACGAAGCAAAAAGCGAAAAATAATCCAGATGCTTCCCTTAGAAATACATCTTATTGTTGCTTGCATTAGGGTAGCATTTGTAAATGTATTAGCATTTTTAATATGCATACCACACAATAGTTTTCCTGGGGTACCACTAAGTTTTGTTATCATTAATATTTTGAATACTGTTAGTACTAATGTTGAGGTCGTTATATAAGCTACAAGTGATATTGTTGTTACTAGTTGTTCAATTTCCTGAACAAAATCTTCATCACTTAATAACATAAATACAACATAGATAA
The DNA here is from genome assembly GCF_028982005.1 of Wolbachia endosymbiont of Drosophila bocki. Classification (NCBI taxonomy): domain Bacteria; kingdom Pseudomonadati; phylum Pseudomonadota; class Alphaproteobacteria; order Rickettsiales; family Anaplasmataceae; genus Wolbachia; species Wolbachia endosymbiont of Drosophila bocki. The sequence goes on from NZ_JAPQLG010000104.1 coordinate 3,524, forward strand.
AATCAGGAGAAAATATGAGAAAGTCAAGTACTTCTGCCACAATACGCCTTGCAAACCCTACATAATTTACTTTAACATTTATTTCAGTATTCATAACCCCACCTATATTTCATAATATCATCATATAATATAAAAATACGTTATTAAATAACCGTAAATATACTAATTTGGGTAATATTAGCTACTTGTGTCACTCTATTATTTGAATTAACATTAAATCATTTACAGTTAGGGAAGTTATGTCAACACCAATCACAGTTGCATATGGCGACGGTATCGGGCCAGAAATTATGGAAGCGGTGCTGTCGATATTGCACGAAGCAGAAGCGAAAATCTCAATAGATATTATTGAAATAGGTGAGCGTGTTTACAGTAAAGAATGGTCTCACGGAATTTCTCCAAGTGGTTGGGAATCAATTGAAAGGACAAAAATATTATTAAAATCTCCGACAACAACTCCTCAAGGTAAAGGCCACAAAAGCTTAAATGTAGCGCTCAGAAAGAACCTAGGGTTATATGCAAATATCAGACCATGCATTTCATATCATCCTGTTATAGAAAATAAATTCGATAAGTTTGATATCGTAGTAATACGTGAAAATGAAGAGGACGTTTACACCGGAATAGAGCACAGGCTCACTGGTGACTCTTACCAATGCACTAAAATTATTACTAGATCCGGCTCAGAAAAAATATGCAGGTACGCTTTTGAATATGCAAAAAAACATAGTAGAAAGAAGGTAACTTGTCTTACTAAAGATAACATAATGAAAATGACTGACGGAACTTTCCATGCGGCGTTTGATCGTATTGCAAAGGAATACCCGGACATAAAGGCAGAACATTATATAGTCGATATTGGGATGGCACGCGTTGCCACAGAACCGGAGAATTTCGATGTTATAGTAACCGAGAACTTATATGGCGATATATTATCGGACATTGTGGCGCAAACCTCTGGATCTGTTGGACTCGCTGGAAGTAGCAATATAGGTAATGAATATGCAATGTTTGAAGCAGTGCACGGTTCTGCTCCTGATATTGCAGGAAAAAACATAGCTAATCCTTCTGGACTTTTGAATGCTGCAGTGCATATGTTGGTCTACATCAGTCAAGTGAGTACTGCAAAACTAATTTACGATGCATGGCTCAAGACTTTGGAGGATGGAATACATGCCGCCGATTTATATAAAGAGAAAAAGAGTAAACAGAAAATTGGTACCAAAGAATTTGCAGAAGCCGTTATAGATAATCTAGGAAAAAAACCGAAAACATTATCTGAGCTTACAGTCGGTAGCAGTACAAATAGCAAAATAAGTGAAATACAAAATAGCTATGAACAGGACTATAAAACCAAAAAGCTAGTAGGTAGTGATATAGCGCTTGCTTGGGACAAATCCAGCAACTTTGACCAAATAGTTAGGTTATTTGAATCGAGTAATCTGCAAATGATAGCAATATACTCAAAAGGTCTTGCGATTTGGCCAGGAAACTCAAAACCTTCAAGTGATCAAATAACCTGTAGGTTTATCGCAAATAATGAAAAGCAAGCTATTACAAATAGTGATGTGAATAACTTGCTAATCAAACTTGAAGAACACAATTTTGACGTGGTGAGAATGGACAAATTGTATTTGTATGATGGGAAAGAGGGGTTCTTTGTTTAAATATTTAAAAGAGGTGTGGTAAATGAAATGGACTCAAAAAAAGTAGAACTAATATTTGAAAAGTTTCAACAATCAAATCCTGCGTCAAAAATAGAGCTAAATTATACCAATCATTTTACGTTACTGGTTGCGATAGTTTTATCAGCGCGGACAACTGATGTAAGCGTTAATAAAATTACAAGAGAACTATTTAATATCGCTGATACGCCAGAAAAAATGCTGAGCTTTGGGCAGAGTGAGCTGAAAAAATGCATAAGCAGTATTGGTTTATATAATTCCAAAGCAAAAAATATAATTGGGCTTAGTAAAATATTGGTAGAACGATACAACAGCAAAGTACCTACTAATTTTGATGATTTGGTGTCTTTGCCTGGAGTGGGGAGAAAGAGCGCTAATGTGTTCTTAAATTCGGGGCTTGGCATTCCAACATTGGCAGTTGATACTCACGTTTTTAGAGTGAGCAATAGAATTGGGCTTGTGAAAGAAAAAGATGTGTTTAAAACAGAGCAATCTCTTTTAAATGTGGTTCCCAAAAAATACCTGCTTTATGCTCATCATTGGCTAGTTTTGCATGGTAGATATGTTTGCAAAGCACAGAAACCTTCGTGTGAAACGTGCATAATTCATGATTTATGTGAATTTGAGTGCAAAAGGTATAAAGTCTAGTATTTCTTCTTTTGTCATCCAAGTAGCTATAGAAACGAAAAAACTTACTTGACACATTTTGCTGGAATGATACAAGTCATTATTCAAACAACAGTTATGCAAGAGATCTGATTACATCTAAGCTAACAATGGACCACTAGGTATATTACTAACCACGTTGACCTGATTCAATATTTTATTAGTGGGATTGAAATAATTTTCTATAAATTCCTTATATATAGCTGTTAACTTGTGTATATCGTTTACTGATACGCATTCGTTTATCTGATGTGCAGTTTTGTTGATTATACCAAATTCAATCACTGGACAAACATCTTTGATAAACGCAGCGTCAGATGTGCCACCACTTGTGCTCAACGCAGCATCAATACTGGTAAATTTATTTATTGCATCAAGCATAATATCAGTATTCCTATCGGGAGTAGAGAGGAAAACGTCCCTGCTGCTATGCATAAAAAGCTTATAATCGTTGGTTACACTAGAGCATATTTCATCAATCAGCTTATATAAGCCACCCGGTGTTTGTTCATTGTTATATCGAATGTTAAAACGTGTAGTTGCTGAGCCAGGTATTAGATTGCTAGTATTATTTCCAACATCGATAGTAGTAACTTCGCAATGTGAAGGCTGAAAATATTTATTACCATGATCAAAAGTAGTATTTTTTACCTTACTCAATGTCGATATTACCTTATATATTGGATTGTCTGCTAGGTCTGGGTAGGCAACGTGCCCTTGTTTTCCATGGCAAATTAATTCAAATGTTACAGAACCTCTTCTGCCTATTTTTATGGTATCACCTAATTTCTTACTACTGGTTGGTTCGCCAACCACACAAAAATCTATCTTTTTCTGCTTATTTTTCATCCATTCCAAAACTGCCTTTGTTCCATATTCTTCCATGCTTTCTTCAGCACTGGTAATCAATGCACTTATCGAACCATTAAATTGAAACTTCTCTGCAATCAAATTTACCATAGCAGCAATAAATGCAGCTACTCCGCTTTTCATATCAGCGGCCCCTCTTCCATATAGCATTCCATCCCTCACTTCTGGATTAAATGGACCAAATGCCCAATCTTTTAACTGACCCGGTGGTACAACATCAACGTGCCCAGCAAAGCACAAATTTGGTACTCCATTTATATATTTCGCATAAAGATTTTTAACTTTATCACCAAATTCTAAAATCTCACAATCAAAGCCGCTCTTCTTGAAGATTGTTGCTATATACTCTATTGCCCCGCTGTCTTCTGGTGTTATACTCTCAAAAGAGATCAATTTCCTAGTTAGCTCTACAGGGTCAATTTTCATGTCAATCTTAAAATACTTATACTGCTATATTGTAAACACTCTATGCACTATTTAAAACAAATATTACATCAAACTGAACAAACTTTTCTAAGGGAAGTAATAACAGATTACTACCTTGCTGATGATATCTATGAAATATGCACACGACACGGAAATGACGTCTTTCTAGTTGCAGATAAAAATACAGCAAAACTTTTAAACAAAAACGTACTTAATAAAATTCCTAACTTAATTATTCCAGCTCCACCTGTCATTCCAGCGCGTGACACTGGAATCCATAAGTTGTTTTCCTGGATCCCAGTGTCAGCTACTTGCATGACACCAAGCAGAGCTGCCTCTCTTGAAACCGTAAATCTAGTTAGAAACAAAGCAAAAGACAGTGACTTAATAGTTGCATTTGGTAGCGGCATTGTTAACGATATCTGCAAATATGCAAGCTACCTCGAGAAAAAAGATTATATATCGTTCCCAACAGCCGCTTCTATGAATGGATATACCTCTGCAAATGCTTCAATATTAGTAAATGGATATAAAAAATCGTTCAAAGCACATCTTCCAAGAGCAGTATATATAGATATAGACATACTTGCCAATGCACCACTGCGTCTCACATTAAGCGGATTTGCAGATTTCATTTGTCGTTCAACAGTTCAGGCTGACTGGCTACTATCTCATTTGTTGCTTGGCACAGAATACAATGAATTACCTTTTACACTTGTTCGCGATTTGGAGCAAATTTTGCTAAGAGAGTATACGGCGCTTACTAAAAGAAGTAGAAAAGTGGTCCTATTACTTATGGAAGTTCTACTAATTTCAGGACTTGGAATGGTAATATCAAAAGGCAGCTATTCTGCAAGCCAAGGAGAGCATATGATAGCTCACGCAATGGAAATGGTAACAAGAGATCATTCCTTACTACATGGCGAAAAAATTGCTGTTACGACGATTACCATGGCTAATTTGCAGGAAAAGATATTATCAATACAAAACCCGATTATCAAACCGACCACTTTAGATGTAAAACATATAACTCAGTGCTTTGATAATATCGAATTTGTAAGAACTTTTGAACAGAAGCAAATTATGCAGCAAAAAATCCAAGAGATTATTTGTAAAGAATGGCATAATATTTCCAGTTTAATTAAGCAAAATTTACTACCTGCAAAACACCTGCAAAAAATATTTGAAGATCTATCAATTCCACACTTACCAGAGCACCTCGGTTGGAATAAAGAACAATATTGTAAAGTGGTCGATCTTGCGTTTACAACAAGAGATAGATTCACCTTTCTTGACTTAGCTAACTGCACAGAAGAAAGTTAAGTTTTGTAGTGAAATTCTGTCATTTAAAGAGATCATAGGCCAAAAGCTAAACCCTTTTCACAATCTCTTATCCATTGTCTCCTCACCTGAGTGGATATACAACTCATTCCAAGTAACTGACACTGGGTTTCACCAATAGCACTGCTTTGCTAAACATAGTTTAGTTCGAGTGGCTGAGGAGGGACTTGAACCCCCGACCAAGAGATTATGATCCTCCTGCTCTACCAACTGAGCTACTCAGCCTAATTAAAAACCTTATTATACACACGATCTATATGTTTCGTATAATACTTCAAATCAAACAAAGATTCAAGTTTTTCCGAGTTAATAACCTTAAGTAAGGGTTTATCTTGTTTCAATTCGGCCAGAAAATCACTGTTGTTTTGTTTCACTTTCATTGCATTGCTCTGAACAATTTTATACGCCTCTTCCCTCGCCAAACCACTATTTACTAACTCAAGCAATACACGCTGTGAGAAAACTAAACCTTTTGAAGAATTTAAGTTCTTTTCAATGTTTTCCTTATTGATCACCAATTTATCTATCAAATCTGTTAATCGCACTAAAGCAAAATCCATTGTTATACAAGCATCAGGAGCAATGCATCTTTCCACAGACGAGTGTGATATATCGCGTTCGTGCCACAATGCAACATTTTCTAACGCAGGAAAAACATAACTGCGTATTAAACGTGAGAGTCCAGTCAGATTTTCACTTAAAATAGGATTACATTTGTGTGGCATAGCAGAGCTTCCCTTCTGCCCAGTGGAAAAATGCTCAGAAATTTCGCCGATTTCAGTTCTTTGCAAATGACGAATTTCAACAGCAACATTTTCTATTGAGCTTGCAATCACTCCCAAAACTGAAAAGAACATAGCATGTCTATCACGAGGAATGACTTGAGACGATATGATTTCAGGTATGAGTCCTATTTCTTTCGCTACATATTCTTCAACAAACGGATCAACATTTGCAAAATTGCCTACTGCACCTGATATTTTACAAATAGAGATCTCTTTTTGCGCGCTAATTAATCTCTGATAATTGCGTTTAAATTCAGCATAAAATCTGGCAAATTTTATTCCAAGAGTTGTTGGTTCTGCATGCATTCCGTGACTGCGTCCAACACAAACAATATCTTTATAGTCCTCAGCTTTTTTTTTCAATGCTGCAAGTAAATTTTTTAGATTCTCGAGCAAAATATCACAGGACTCTTTCAGTTGCACCGCAAGGCATGTATCCAAAACATCAGAACTTGTCATTCCATAATGAAGATAACGAACATCAACTCCCGCTTTTTCAGCAACATATGTCAGAAAAGCTATAACATCATGTTTTACAATGGATTCAATTTCGTTGATACATTCAACATCAAATTCAATAGCACCAGAGAGGTTCTCAGCAATATTATTCGGAATCACTCCTAACTTTGCTTGAGCTTCACACGCTAATTTTTCTATTTTAAGCCATATATTAAATTTATTATTTTCCTCCCAAATGGAAGACATTTCTTTTCTGCTATAGCGGGGAATCATTTTTGATTTATTCCAATAATGGTGTCATTCCAGTGCGTGACACTGGAATCCAGATATAAAAGTATTTGCAAATTATTCAATGGACAACGGATTCTAGAAGCATAAAATAATGTCCATGATGAAATAAACTGGATCCCAGTGGGCTTTGTTGCATCGCTCTTCGGATAGTAGGTAACGTACAATAAATTCATGAAGCTA
>NZ_JAPQLG010000105.1:0-9787 GCF_028982005.1 Wolbachia endosymbiont of Drosophila bocki
AGCTTGCAAATGATTGTCCTTTCCTTCATTTCTCTCCTATTACGAAGATTTTAAACAGGTTCTTAGAACTAACTGATTTGGGTTATAGAAGGCGATCATCTTCAAGTAGCGATGAAGAAATTTTTACCACTGGTAACAGAATGCGAACTATATATCAATCTGAAACAGTGCTAAATAGTATATCAGTAGAAAGTAGTAGTCGATCAAGAAGTAGCTCATCGTCTTCAAGCGGTGGACCAGGCTCTTGACTAACTGAAGCGGAGTCTAAAAGTGAAAAAAGCTTATCTTGGGATAGTGATGATGTGCCGGAATATCACCTTTAGCTATTTGTCTAAATGTTTTTAATATGTAGACTGTTAGGAAATTGTCTTTTGCTTTTGTGATTTTCATGTTAAAGTATAATTCCTAGGTGAAATAAGTAGCTGCTGTTGTGTGGTGAACATAGCAGAGGAAAGTCCGGGCTCCAAGGAAAAATAGTGACGGGTAATGCCCGCCGGAGGTAACTCCAGTTATAGGGCTACAGAGAATTACCGCCTAAAATATTCTTAGGTAAGGGTGAAAAGGTGTGGTAAGAGCACACCGTGGCAATGGCAACATTGGTAGTCGAGTAACCAACACTAGGAGCAAGATTAAATAGAAGTAGATTTTATGTTTTCCTCATATCTACTCGGGTAAATCGCATGCGGTAAATGGTAACATTTACTTCAGATAAATAGCTACATAAACAGAACTCGGCTTACATTTCGCCTAGGCGTTCACATGATACGTGCGATATAAGCCATGCTATATTTAAATGTATAGGCATTTCATGCGTTGTCCTTCACTTGTTCTGCTTGATAGCCATCACTACTTTCGCCTACATTAACATTAGAATATTCTTCATCATCAATATACTCTTTCAGAACATACCCTCTGCCCCAAACGGTTTCTATGTGGCTTTTTCCATCATTTGCACTTTCAAGTTTCTTACGTAATTTGCACATAAAAACATCAACTATCTTGTTATCTGAAGGTTCATCTAAGCCATTGTAAAGATGATTTAAGAACATTTCTTTTGTTAATACTGTTCCTTTACGCAGTGCTAGCAATTCTATCATAGAATACTCCTTATTAGTAAGGTGAACCGTTTTACCTTTCACCTCAACAATCCTGTGATCAAAATTGATATTTATATTACCAATCTTTATCACCGATTCAGGATGGCCTTTAGTACGACGCACTATGGCCTTAATTCGAGCTAATAACTCACTTTTATGAAATGGTTTGGTTAAGTAATCATCGGCACCATACCCGAGTCCTTTAGCTTTGTGATTGACAGCGGATATACATGAAAGTATTAAGACAGGAACTTTGATTTTTGCACTTCTTAGTCTTAGCAATATATCATATCCGTCAATATCACCAGGCAAGTGTATATCTAAAATAACTAGGTCATAGTAATCTCCGTTTGAGGAAACCATATTATTGTTATAATCTTGTGCAGAAGTAACAACGTCACAGAAATGTCCATCAGAAGTTAAGGCGTTAACCACAGTCTTTGCACTTACTTGATCATCTTCAATTAATAATATACGCATATTTTACACCCCATAAATAATTTATAATTTTAGTAATATATATAACGAAGGAAAGTAATAAATCAAATTTTTATTAACAAATGATCAAAATTACACTTATTAATTAATAGTAAATATATTGTTCCAAAGTTATATAAACAGATCTAAAATATAATAGACATACCATGATAGTAATAATATTTTTAGTAAATATTGAATTAAAGTTACTATTATCAAAAGAATACTTCGGTTAATAAATATTTAACTATTCTATATGTCTGTGTTATATTTTTAATTTACTTATCCTACTGTTTTAAAGTATAAGTAATATTTTCAGGAATATTGTGTGGCAATATCAATTTTAGGTGCTGGTGCATGGGGTACAGCAATCGCAATTTCATTAGGTAGTAAGAAAGATGTGATTTTGTGGACTCGCAATGAAACTACATTTGAATCAATCAACGGGAAAAGAGAAAGTGACAAGCTACCCGGTTGTCGAATTTCTGATAATGTGTCAGTAAAATTGGCTATTGAAGACACAATTAATGCTTCAGTAACAATCCTCGCTGTTCCCACTCAGTCTCTGAGGAAGGTATGTCAGCAATTGCATAATTGTAATCTGAAAAAAGATGTAGCAATAATTTTAGCTTGTAAGGGAATAGAAAAGTCTACATTAAAATTACCTAGTGAAATAGTAAATGAAATTTTACCTAACAATCCTATTGCTATTTTTTCAGGTCCTAGCTTTGCTGTAGAAGTTGCAAGAAAATTACCCTATTCAATGGTTCTTGCATGCCAAAATAACACATTAGGTTCAAAGCTAGTATCAGAGCTGCAACAAGAAAATGTTAAATTGGAGTTTAGTAACGACATTATAGGAGTACAGATTTGTGCAGCGTTAAAGAACGTTTTTGCTATAGCGTGTGGGATTGTTTTAGGTAGTAAACTTGGGTTTAATGCTCATGCAGCATTGATTACGAAAAGTATGAGCGAAATTAAGGCTTTATACTCAGCAAAAATTGGTGACGGTAGTGTGGATATAAATACACTACTTGGGCCAGCATGTCTGGGTGACCTAATTATGACATGCACATCCTTGAATTCAAGAAACTTATCTTTTGGGTTTAAAATAGGTAATAGTGACAATGGCTTTAATGTTCAGCAGATTTTGTCAGAAGGCAAGTCAGTGATTGAAGGTTTTAGCACTGCTGAGTCCATATTTAATTTAGCAGGAAAGCTAAAGATAAAAATGCCTATATGTGAAGCGGTCTATAGATTATTGTATGAAAGCGTCTCTATAGAGGATACTATTTCTGTTCTTATAAGTTAATTTTGTATTTGGATATATTGTGAAATTTTTATATAAATTAATATCAACGTGGTGGCTGTCTGGAACAGTAAAAAAAATGCCAGGTACTGTGGGTAGTTTGGCTTCTTTTCCGCTTGTTCCTGTAATCCTGAGCAACAAAATTTTAGGTGCAGCAATTATTTCTTTTTTATTCTTAATTGGATTATGGTCTACAGGTAATTATATAAAACATTACAAGACTTCATGTGATCCAAAAGAGGTAGTAATTGACGAAGTGGTTGGTCAATTGCTGACGATACTTTTAGTTTCGATATTGTTAAGCCAAGAGATGAATTGTTCTTCATTGTTGTTGTGCTTTTTTTCTTTTAGGTTTTTTGATATAATAAAAACGTGGCCTATAAATTTAATCGATAAAAATACCAAAGGTCCTTTAGGTATTATGCTAGATGACGTTATAGCTGCAATTTTAGCCTGCGTTCTTATAGGAGCCTTTTATTGTTTATTGTTGGTGTATGCAGGATAAAAAAATTTATTATTCAAGCTTAATTGTTCAAAATCTAAAGGATTATATACTGTACACAGCGAATTTATCTGAGTGGGAAGTACACGATGAATTTGATAACATCATATTTACAATAAATGGTACCAGGGAGTCATTATTTAATTTTGTGTTCTGTGGAGATCAATGTACCGAGCTTTCTATACAAAAAACTCTAGATTATCTCAGAACAAGAGATATAGAAGCAACATGGGTAATAAATTCACATATGAAAATAAGAGATGTTTTAGAAAAGTGTGAAATAAAACACGTTAGCACACCAAAAAAAGCTTTACTTAATATGAAAAATTACTTTTTACCTGCTGATGTTATTCCAAACTTGAGGTTAAATGCTGTGAATGGTAGCAACCTCTTAGAACAGTTAGATCTACACACTTCTAAAATTTTTTATCATGGCGTTGGAATTGTCAGCACATTTTTTCGCGGATTATCAAATTATGATGACAAGAACTCAAGATTAAGATTTTTTCTTGTAACACTAAATAATGAAATTATTGGGACATGCGGTCTTTATGTTCAAGACAGCGTAGCTGGTTTTTATAGTGATGGAGTTTTACCAGTTTACAGGAATCGTGGAATAGGTACCCAAATGGTTTTAGAAAGAATAAAGATAGCTAAACAGCTTGAATGCAAATATATAGTAGCACATTGTATGAAATCTTCTGTGAACCTTTATAAGAGATTGGGCTTTCAAATGTTAGGCAATCTTTACTTATATACCTCTTCAGCATAATTCTGAGCGGTTACAAATTTTTACATTTGTTTTAAAAGTGCTATGTTTTTTTTGTATGAAGTGGTTTTAATATTGATTCTAATATTATTCTTTCTCTCTTATTCTAAATTAAAAATTAGTAATAAGATTAAGAACTTACAGCATCAAAATGTTATCATAAATAATTTAATTGATACTGTGAATGATGGGTTTTATATTTGGGATGCAAAAAAACGTATAGAAAAGTTCTCTCCCAATTTACTAATTTTGCTTAATACTGTTTTTTACTCATTTAATGAGTTTGTGAATTTTTTTGAGCAATCAGAAAGCCTAATCAAAAATTTTGTTGAGGCAAAGGAAATAAATAAATCTTTTACTCTAGATTTAAAGTCAAAAGACAGTGAGGTTTATTGCATATGTTACGGTAGAAGCATAATAGATGATTCTAACAATGTGATAGGTGTGCTGTTATGGATAAGGAATGTCTCAGACTGTAAGATAAAGGCTAACGGACTTGAGTTAGAAAATAGTAAGCTTACACAGGAAGTGGAGAGCTATAAAAACGTTTTCAACTCTTTACCATTTCCAATACTAAGATATAACAAGAGTAGAAAGGTGGAATTTTATAACTTGTTTTATGATAAATATGTAGATGGTTCTAAGAAATTTGCTATTACCGGTAGCGCTCATAGCACAAAACCAGGAAGACATGTCATAACTTATAAGAACGAACCTAAGGTTTTCGATTTTGTTAAAATTCCAATACAAGGTTCTGGTAGCATAGTAATGTATGGGAAAGATGTTAGTGATGCAGAGAAATTATATACTGAATTAAACAGTTATTTAGCTACACAGAAAAATTTGCTTGAGAGGTTACCGGTTGCTATAGTAATATATAGTAAGAATCAAAAGCTAAAATTTTATAATAATGCTTTTATAAAAACCTTTCAATTTGACCCAAAATTTTTGGCATCTTACCCAACTTATCATGAAGTTATGCTTTACCTCTGCGAATCTAAAAAGCTTTTAGAAAAGGAGGATTTTCAAACTATTAGTAATCAAAGACATGAGTTGTTCAAAAAATTATTTGAATCGTATGATGATACGATGCATTTCACGAATGGAAAAGCGTTCAGGGTATTAACAATACCCTACGCTTCGGAAGGTTTGCTGTTCTCTTACGAAGAATGCAAAAGATAATACTTAAACTCCTTCTCTCTCTACCATGAGCTGTTTTACTTTCGCTATTGCTCTTGCTGGATTAAGTCCTTTAGGACAAGTTTTTGTGCAATTCATTATTGTATGACAACGATACAACTTGAATGGGTCGTTTAAAACATCAAGTCTTTCACCTGTCTTATTATCACGGCTGTCAGCAATCCATCTGTAAGCTTGTAATAGTATTGCTGGTCCTAAAAATTTATCACTATTCCACCAGTAGCTTGGGCAACCAGTCGAACAGCAAGCACATAATATACAGTCGGACAAGCCATCTAATTTTTTTCTATCTTCAGAAGATTGAGAGTATTCTTTATTTGGTAGGGCAGGCTTATCTACTTGTAACCAAGGTTTAATTGATTTGTATTGCTCATAAAATTGGCTCAAATCCGAGACTAGGTCCTTTATTACATACATGTGAGGTAATGGATATATTTTTACGTCACCTTTTATATCATGTATAGATCTAGTACATGCAAGAGTATTGGTTCCTTCAATATTCATGGCACAAGATCCACATATGCCTTCTCTACAAGAACGTCTGAAAGTTAAAGTCGAATCTATTTCATCCTTTATTTTTATTAATGCATCAAGTACCATAGGGCCACAATTATCCATATCAATAAAAAATGTGTCTATTCTAGGGTTTTTCTCGTCATCAGCAGACCAACGGTAAATTTGAAATCTTCTGATGTTTTTTGCTCTAGCAGGAATAGGATAAATTTTGCCCTTTTGATTAATTTTAGAATTCTTTGGCAAAGAAAACTGAACCATATCACTTACCTTTTATTGTTTATAGCTAAAACCCTTTGTGGATAACATATTTTATTATCATCTACTATATTTTTATTAAATTCCTTTTAAATCGTGCACATATTGTAGCCAAGCGAAGCTAAAATCTCTCTTTCTAGATTTTTCATTATAATTTCTTCATCTTTTTTTTGGTGATCATAACCAAGTAAATGCAGTAATCCATGCACTAACATGTGTGCAATGTGAGCAAGAATGGGTATACAATACTCATGCGATTCTCTTTTTATTGTGTCTATTGAAATTGCTATGTCTCCTAAATCGCACTCATTAGACAATTGTTCATACGGAAATGATAGTACGTTAGTTGGCTTATCCATTTCTCTAAATTTTAAATTAAGTTGATGTAGCAAGTCATCATCAGCCAGAGCTATTGATATATTTGGTTTATAGTGGTCTATTTTTAATTCTTTTAGAGAAGCATTGATGACACCTAATACAAAATTTTTAGGATTTTCTATAATGCTGCACCATTTCTTGTCAAGAATATTTACTTCTAACATGAGTGACACATCAGTAAGGGTGTCATGCAAATAGCTGACACTGGAATCCAAAAAAGAAGAGTTATAGACCCTTGTGTCATGTACACAACTGTACGAATATTGTACACTAGAAGGATGTCATCCCAGTGTCTAGGCACTGGGATCCAGGAATTTTGATTAGACATCAAGTTAGTGAATATAAAAGTAGCTAATCTTATATTAAAACGCAACGGCTTTAATGTGGTTGCATTAAGGCTGGATTCCAGTGTCAAGCACTGGAATGACACCTTTGTGTTTGATGCAAAATCGGCTATAACGTTTAATGCACTGCCTTCGAGACAAATATTCATACAGCTGTGCGTTGTGTGCTGAGATGACATCATTTAGGAACTGAAATGACAGGTATTACACATCACTCATCCTTATTATTTCATTCCATTCAATTTCCGAAACTGGGGCAATTGATAAACGTGGTTGTTTTAATATAGTCATATTTTTCAAGAGTGGGTTTTGTTTTATATTATTTAACGTTACTTGGTTATTTAAAGGTTTCAAAAACTTTACATTCACTAATCCGAACTTGGGATCATTAACATGATAATACTCTTTAAATACTTCAACGATTCCAAGTATTGCTTTCTCTTTACCTGTATGATAAAAAAACGCAAGATCGCTTGCTTTCATAATTTTCATGTAACTTTGAGCTTGATAATTGCGCACACCATCCCACTCAACTACCCGCTCCTTTTCCATTTTTTGCCACGAGTATTCACTTGGCTCTGACTTAAGTAGCCAAAATTGCATTATTTTTTTCTTCTTAAGTAAGCTGGTATATCATAGATATTGCTGCCCCACTTAGCTCCTTCGCTTACCTGTTCAGCTGGTTTTGTTTCCAGTGTTTTGTCTTGTGTACTTTCACTTTGACTATATGGCCACTTAAATTTCTCTTTCTCTGAGTCTTCGCTCTGACTTATAGGTGAAGTTTCTGATTTATTATTGCGACCATCAATGCCAGTTGCAAGAACAGAAACTCTAACTCTTCCCTCCATCGCTTGATCAAAAGTAGCACCAAATATTATATTTGCATTTTCATCTACTTCTTCACGCACTCTATTGGCTGCAGCATCAACTTCAAACAGAGTCATATCTCCGCCACCAGTAATGTTAATTAATATTCCTTGCGCACCTTTCATTGATACATTATCAAGCAATGGATTAGATATTGCAGCCTCTGCAGCACTAATTGCTCTATCTTCTCCTTCTGCCTCTCCGGTGCCGATCATCGCTTTGCCCATCTCGCTCATTACTGTTTCTATATCAGCGAAGTCAAGATTGATAAGCCCTGGCATGACCATCAAGTCAGTTACTCCTCTGATACCAATGTGCAGAACATTATCAGCAAGTTTAAATGCATCAGAAAATGTAGTTTTTTCATTTGCAATTCTAAATAAATTCTGATTTGGAATGACAATAAGTGTATCCACGTATTTTTGCAGTTCTTCAAGTCCAAGCTCTGCAATGCGCATACGGCGCACACCTTCAAAACCGAACGGTTTAGTTACAACTCCAACAGTCAATATCTTTTTTTCTTTTGGCGCTCTATCCTTAACTGCGGCTCTTGCTTCTCTGGCTGCTTTTGCAATTACCGGTGCTGCACCGGTTCCAGTACCACCGCCCATTCCTGCTGTGATGAAAAGCATATGACTATCTTTTATATGCTCCATAATCTCATCAATTGACTCTTCTGCTGCACCTTTGCCAACATCAGGCAAAGCACCAGCACCAAGCCCCTTAGTTAAATTAATGCCAAGCTGAATTTTTTTATCACATAACGACTTTTCTAGTGCTTGAGCATCGGTATTTGCGACAACAAAATTCACTCCTTGCAAATTAGATTGGATCATGTTATTCACAGCATTTCCACCAGCACCACCCACTCCCACAACGGTAATCCTTGGGTGTAATATAGGCAACTCCGGCAGACTAAGATCAATGGACATTTAAACTACTCAAATTTAGCGAATTCACTTGATAATAAGTTACCGCTTTTTTAATAATATGCAAATACTTTTCACTTCTATAGGCGTAAATAGTAAACGGGATTTACTTATTCTTAGCATTTATACTAATAAGTGCCGTTAATTACAACAACTAGATTCTTAGATGACATCACTTAACCGATGCAAAAAATAGAAAACGTTTATAAAAAGGGACAGAAACCTATCCCTTTTTATTTTGTTGAAGATTATTCTACTGTCTGACCTTTCCCTTTCAATTCTTCAGCTGCAACATCTTCTAATTTTGAGGCAACTTGATATGTTCCATAAACAGCAGCAACTGCAGCAACTGCAGCAATTGCCATTATGGCACCCGCAACTATCTGACCAGCAACACCTGTTCCGATAAATCCAGGTAATGAAGCAGCTATTGCTTGATTTGTTCCAACAAAGTAACTGGCAGTCTTAGCAAGAAACCCAGAAGCTTCTGCTGCACTAACAAAGCCTGCTTTCATATGCATTGCTGTAAAGACAATACTTGCAACTGCAAGCGGAAATAATGCTGTTCTCCCTTTATTATGCACAGCGTACTGACCAGCTCCACCAGCAGCACCGTGAATTCCCCAGCATTTTTCACTTTTCATATATCCTTCTGAAATAGCACGAAAAATGCCATCCCCTTCTTCATACTTATAATCTGTTAATGCCATAACTCTACTCCTTAAATAGAATGTTAAAATTTCATTAAGGAAGCATATAGTAAAAAAAATTGCCTGTCAAGTGAATTAATTTTTTAATATACCTTTATTCTGTAATTGAGCGCTTCAGCAATGTGTGCTCTTTTTACTTCTTCACTTTTTGCAAGATCTGCAATAGTTCTTGCAACTTTTAATACGCGTGTGTAGCCTCGATTGGGAATGTAATTTTCTTTCAGTACGTATTTTAGCAATTCTAACCCTGCCTGATCTGGTTCAGTAAATTTATTAAATGCTTCACCGCTTACTTCTGAATTGCAACGAATATTTAATTCACTATAGCGCTCAGTTTGAACTTTTCTTGCTGCTATCACTCTTTCTCTTAGAACCTGTTAAGGATCTCGAAAATATGAGGTAGAATAAGCATAGTTAAGAAAGAGGTATATCTA
>NZ_JAPQLG010000106.1:0-10674 GCF_028982005.1 Wolbachia endosymbiont of Drosophila bocki
AGCTTGCAAATGATTGTCCTTTCCTTCATTTCTCTCCTATTACGAAGATTTTAAACAGGTTCTTAGAACTCGGTGAAGGATTTGCATTTGTTGGTAGACAATTTCATTTAGATGTTGGTAATAAAGACTTTTATATTGATTTATTATTCTATCATTTAAAGTTACGTTGCTTCGTAGTGATTGAACTAAAAGATAAGGATTTTAAGCCGGAATATGCTGGTAAAATGAATTTTTATCTTTCTGCAGTTGATGATTTACTGAAGCACTCGACAGATCAACCTTCTATAGGGTTAATCTTATGTAAATCTAAAGACGATGTACTTGCTAAATATACACTCAAAGACATAAATAAACCAATAGGATTAGCAGAATATCGAATAACTGAAAATCTACCAGAGAACATAAAAACAGCTTTACCGACGATAGAAGAATTGGAAGCTGAATTATCCAAAATTTCAGATAAGGAAAAGTAATGGTTACTAAAATCATTCAAACAATTATTTGGCAAACCAAAAGCTCAGCATGGAGGCTCAGGAAGAAGAGTGGCAGCCAATAACTTACTCTCTCATAGCCTTGAAACTTTGGAATAGTAACGGAGTAAGTGATTTTTATGGATTGCAAGCTCTAGGTGTACTATCCTATAATGTCATACGGTCAATACACTCTAAATGAGATGGAAAGATGAAGGCATCATTATAGCTGCTAAAAAATACGGCGATAAAAACTTAATTCTTTCTCTGTTTACAAAAAGTCATGGAAAGCGCAGGGGATTAACTAAGCTAACAAACAATAGCAATTATAAGTTTCAGATAAGTAATCTATTACATGCAGAATGGAGTGCTAAGTTACCTGAAAATCTAGGTTTTTTTAAGTGCGAATTAATCAAATCTCCATTCCATCATTTCTTTCAAGATAGGTTAAAAAGCATTACTATTGTTTCTTTCTCCTCTATTTTAGAAAAAGTGCTTCCAGAAAGTGAACCCTGTGCCATGCTGTATGACAATTTTCGATGTTTCATCGATGTAATAAAACACAACAATCAGTCTTGGCAAAGCCATTATCTTAACTTAGAGCTTCTGCTTCTTACGCAATTGGGATTCAAGTTAGACTTATCCAAATGCGCTGTAACAGGTGTTAAGGAAAATCTGCAATTTATTTCTCCAAAAACTGGTAGAGCAGTGTCAAAAAAAGTAGGAGATTATTATGCAGATAAACTCCTACCTTTTCCACAAATGTTGCATGATGTATACAATAATACCCTACAAAACAGCTACTCATTCCAAGAATTTCAGTTAGGACTGAAAGTCACAGGATATTTTTTAAATAAGTATCTATTTTTGCAGTTAAACGTGAAATTTCCAGAGCTGAGAAACCTCATGTTGTCGCTTTAATCTTAGTTATCATTTTTTTGAAATCATTTCAGAAATCTATAGCTAACCCAAGCAACACGTCATACCGCGATTCATTCGCGGTATCTCAGCATAGATTCCGCTCACGAGTAGTGGAATGACGGTTGTCGGTAAACTTAAGCCACTTTAGCTATAGCCAGTAACCACTCTATTTCTACCACTGTTTTTTGCTTTATATAAATATCTGTCAGCACGTACTATAAATTTTTTAATATCATCAAAGTCAGATCCTTGCATTTCTGCAATTCCAATGCTCACAGTTACATTATGGGTTGTATTTTTATCCGCAAGTACAAAAGGTTCTTTAGCAATAACTTTTCGTATTCTCTCCGCAATAGTATACGCATCTGATACATTGGTATCTGGCATTACAACAACAAACTCCTCACCACCAAACCTAGCTAGTAAATCTGTCACTCTGATATTTTCAGAAATTCTTTTCTGTATTTGCTTTAAAAGTTCATCTCCAGCACTATGCCCAAAACTGTCATTCACTATCTTAAAATAGTCTATATCAAGTATCATAAGAGACAACCTTCTATCCTTTTCCACAGAGTCCTTAACAATGTTTCTTAAGTGTGCATCAAAATATCTTCTATTATAACAGTTAGTTAATGGGTCCTTTATAGACATTTCCGCATTATTAAATAAATTCATTCTCAAGGCATCTTGATATCTTTTGCGTTTTACTTGCGAATTAACCCTTGCTATTAGCTCACCCTCATCCAAAGGTACTGTTAAATAATCACTAGCACCTACATCAAGTGCTTTTACTAAATTGTTTTTATCATAATCCTCAGAAAGAATCAGAATTGGTGTATAACGTGTTTCCACCTTACTACGAAACTCAGAACACAAACGCAAGCCGTCAGTTTTTGAAAATTGCATATTAGAAATGATCAGGTCGTAACCACTCTCAATACCAACCTTCAATGCTTCCATTGGATCACTCAGTATTTTAATTGACCTAAAGCGTTGCTTTAATATATTATATATCTGCTCTGCTTGATGAACATCCTCATCTATAACAAGTATGTTAGCATCAAAAATCTGATTGGAATAATCCATAATACTGTTTCCTGCGACTCCACCAATCTCAGCGTTAGTTTCTCCTCTCAAACGCAATTCATCAATAATCATCTTTAAGCGTGTGAGAGACTTAATTCGTGCAGATAAAGCAGTTTCGTTTATTGGTTTAGTCAGAAAATCATCCGCGCCAGCATTAATACCTTGCACTCTATCATGAGTATCATGCAGCGCAGTTACCATAATTATTGGAACATGGGTTGTCAAGGGATCACTCTTTAGCTCCTTACAAACTTGAAAGCCATTCATCTTTGGCATCATGATATCAAGTAATATAATATCGGGCTGCTGCTTTGCTACTAAATCTATAGCTTCTTCACCATCATGAGCTACGATAACCGTATAGTACTCTGCTTTTAGTCGAGCTTCTAAAAGCTTGACATTAGATAGTACATCATCTACTACCAGAATCTTTGCTGTCATTATCTTTAGATGTATTATCTATATCATAAGTAGGATAAAGCTTACCATTTTTACCAATTATGTAATTTACTTTCTCAGCATTACATTCTTTATGTAAGTCTTCAACTCCTGCGTCTTTCAATAACCTCCTAGCTTTTGATTTTATAATCATAAGATACTTATACACATTCCTAATAAGATCAATAAATACAGGCACCTTATTTTTATCAAGAACAATTATGCTCACTAAAGCTACAACTAAAATTTCTGAAAGACCTATATTGAACATTTTCCTATGAAGCAAGTACTTTAATCCTTCTGATTATAAATATTAATTTGCTTAAATCAAGTTTAGAAGCAACCATCTCATCTAAAAAACTATTATAACGTTCTATGTAGTCCTTATCATCACAAGCCCAGGTTTGAACCTTATCTTCAGGGTTATCAGTAGCTTTTATGACTTTAACAGCTAGCTTGTGATGGTAATTGCTTAAATCGTCCAATAAATCATTAACTAAGCTGCGATCCCAATAAGAAGAGCGGCTTTTCATCTTGATGGCAATTGTTCTAATCAGATCGAATCTTAACAGCGACTTTAACTCAAAGTATATTTTACCAGCATCAAGAATGGACAAAGATGTCTGTTCAGCAACAGATATAATGTCTAGTGCATAAGCAAGAACGCATAGATCAGCAACTTTTTTTGCTAGATCTTTATTTATATTAAGTTCTACTAAAGAAGTTGATCCATGGCTATAGATCTTTAATAGGTGTTCATCTAAAACATCAGTTAAGTTCTGGCCTAAAGTTTCAATTGCATCTTTAAATTTTGTAACATCATCCAATTCTACAAAGCTAAGCTTGCCAAGATTTTTCACTAGCCAAAATGATACTCTGCCAATAAATTTCTGCACGTTCCTCACTATTTGTAAGTATGAGTTAACATCAATTTTTCCATCCAATTCATCAATTTTCTGCCACAGGCTGTTTAAATCATACAGGTGGTTAACAACAATATATATGTTAACCGCTTCTTGTATCTTAATTCCAGTGTTCTCAGCCAAATTATTGATGAATATACAGCCCATTCTATTCACTACATCATTTGCAATGCAAGTAGAGATAATTTCTCTACGAAGTTGGTGTTTTAATATGAAATCCTTAAACTTTGTTACCATCTTT
The DNA here is from genome assembly GCF_028982005.1 of Wolbachia endosymbiont of Drosophila bocki. Taxonomy (NCBI): domain Bacteria; kingdom Pseudomonadati; phylum Pseudomonadota; class Alphaproteobacteria; order Rickettsiales; family Anaplasmataceae; genus Wolbachia; species Wolbachia endosymbiont of Drosophila bocki. The sequence goes on from NZ_JAPQLG010000106.1 coordinate 4,080, forward strand.
TTAGGAAAATAACCTAGCAAGTAGTCATGAGATATAGGATCTTTTTCAGACAGATCGGAATGTATAATTTCATTTTTTATTGCTGTTCTAGCATAAGACATTAGAACAGAGAGCTGAGGAGAACTGAAACCTTCTGCACCAGTTAACATCCTTGCTATCTCTTCTTCAGTTGGAAGAAATTCTACGCTTCGGTTTAACAGCCCAGATTTTTCTAAACTGAGCAGTAACCTGTGGTGCTGCTCCAATCTCTCTTTAGCTTGCAAACACTCAAGAAGTAATGCTTTTGTTTCAATTTTGTTGTGGTTCTCAAGCACTTTGGATGCAACTTCATCCACCATACTTGCCAGTATTTCATTCCTTTTTTCTAAAGAAATACCCCCTGCTTTCATAGCTGAAACAAATGCAATCTTAATGTTAACTTCAAGGTCCGAACATATCACTCCGGCTGAATTATCAACAAAGTCTGCATTGATATATCCACCTTTTTCAGCATATTCTATTCTTCCAAACTGTGTACAACCAAGATTTCCACCCTCTATAAACATAGAAGCTCTAATATCTTTACCATTCACTCTTAACTCATCGTTTGCTTTGTCACCGACCATGCTATGATTTTCACTCTTTGCCTTAACAAACGTGCCAATTCCTCCATTCCATATGAAATCCACTTTTGCTTTTAATAGATATCTAATCAAATCACTTGGAGGTAGCATATCTTCTGTTATATCAAAGCACTTTTTTATTTCTTGAGAAATGTTTACTTGCTTACTGCTACGCTCAAATACTCCTCCACCCTTAGAAATCAAATCTTTATTATAATCCATCCAAGTTGAAAATGGTAACTCAAAGAGACGTTTACGCTCTGTGAAACTCTTTTCTGCATCAGGGTTTGGGTCAACAAAAATATGCATATGGTTAAATGCGCCGATTAAATGTATATTTTTTGAAAGCAGCATACCGTTTCCAAATAGATCGCCAGCCATATCTCCAATTCCAATAACAGTTGTATCCTGGTAAGTATCCTTATTCATTTTCCAAAAATGCCTCTGTGCTGCAATCCATGCACCTCTGGCTGTAATACCCATTTTTTTGTGATCATAACCTGCTGATCCACCAGATGCAAATGCATCGCCAAGCCAAAAATTGTATTCAGAGGCTATCTGGTTGGCATAATCAGAAAATGAAGCAGTGCCTTTATCTGCTGCAACTACCAAGTATGGATCGTCTTCATCATACCTAATCACATTCTCTGGTGGAATTATTTCACCATCAACCACGTTATCAGTAATATCAAGCATTCCTCTAATAAAACTCTTATAGCACTCAACACTTTTCTCTCTTAAAATATTCTTATCTTTATAAGCTTGCTTTATTACAAATCCACCCTTTGCACCAACAGGGACAATAACCGCATTTTTTGTCATCTGAGCTTTCATGAGCCCCAAAACTTCACTGCGGAAATCTTCCGTCCTATCCGACCACCTTAAGCCACCACGGGCTAATTTCCCTCCTCTTAGATGTATTCCCTCAAAAAGGTTTGAATAAATATACAATTCGCGATACGGACGAGGATCAGGCAAACCATTTATTTTACTTGAGTCAAATTTTGTAGATAAATATGGTTTATCGTCTTGATAATAACTGGTCCTTAAAATAGCCATTATCAAGTTAAATATCGAGCGCAAAACGTAATCATGTGAAACATTGCTGATCTCTTTTAGAAGTTCCTCAATTTTTTCTCTGACAATGTCCGTAGTTTCTGCTCTATCAATGTCTATGTTAGGATCAAATCTTGCATGAAATAGTTGTATCAAATACTTTACTACTTTTGGATACTCTGAGACTACCTTTTGGATATATTCTGGGTTGTAGTTAAATGACGTCTGCTTTAGATAGGCACTTAGCGCTCTAATCAGAAGCACTTCCTTCCACTTGAGCCCAGCAATAATGATCAAACTATTGAAATAGTCATTCTTAATTTCCTTGCTAAACACTTTCGCAAGTGTTATTTCAAATTGCTCTTTTAGAGTAATGTTGTCTACTAATTCATCGACTCTTGACAACACAAAATGGTGTATCCATATTCCACCGTTAATTTCTATGTAATAGCCATTATGAGATAGAATTTTAGCTCCCAAATTCTTAGTGATCCTTAATATCTTCGATAATTCAAGGCCTCCATTGTTTGGAGTATAAACCTTTAATTGATAATTAAGATTATCACGAGTAAGTCTTAAATCGACCTCGCTAACTCCTTTCTTCCTCACTATCTCTAATTTTTTCATATCGTAATATGCGTCATGAGGTTCGAAACTCTCTTGATAGCTTATTGGAAATGCCTTGCAATAACGGATGAATATATCCTCAACAGTGCTAAAAGTATTGTATAAATTGTCTATAAAACGATCTTCCCACTTTTCTGTAATGTTTCTTAATTTGTTTTCGATACGCAAAACTTCATCATCAAGAACGCTAGCATTTTTGGTCTTTAGCACTACATGCAATTTCATCAAATCATATTCATTGATAATGTGATTGTTATAAATATCTGAACTTCCTGCACTTGTCTCATCCTTCAATATGTCACGTATTTTGAACATTAGCCTAGCGCTAGCATAACGCATCGGTATCAGCACTATGCAACTAATAAAATCCCCGACTCTTCTTAAAAATAATCTGACCCTTGGCCTAATCGCAAGAGACATGATCGAAATGCAAATTTTAAATAATTCGTCTTCATTTGATTGGAATAATTCATCACAAGAGAACACTTGCAAAATAGAAATCAAAGCTTTATTGTTGTGGCCCCCGGTTACAAATCCTGCATTTTTTTCTATAACTTTAACTTTATCTTTTATTATTGGAATAGTTCGAATATCTTGGACCTCCGCTACAGAAGTAAATAGCCCGAAAAAACGCCGTTCCTTTACTACATTACCCTGGTCATCAAATTCTTTTATTCCTATACAATTCATGTATGTACGCCGATGGACTATTGAGATTAGATCTGATCTCAATATGTATAGGGAATCAAGGTTTGCAGAAGGAATCAACGTACTTTGACCTACTCTCATCAGGCCAAGGTCCTTTTTGCCATCACAGACGAGTTTTTCATTTTTACCAGCAATATATTCTTGATAACCTAGAAATACAAAATTATTATTCTTTAACCAAACTAGAAAATCTTTTTGCTCTTGATTTCGGTCTGGTGTCATTCCAGTGCGTGACACTGGAATCCACGTGTCCTTTTCCTGGACCCCAGTATCAAGTGCTGGGATGACAGAAAGACTTGCCTCATCAAGTTTCTTAAGCATTAAGTGCCAATCTTTCACAACACAATTAACTGCTTTCAGCGTTTTTTGTAGAGATTCTTTTAATGTATCAACAAAACTGTCACTTATACCTTTGATAATTACATATATAACTGACTCTTTTATTCCATTACTTTCTTCCAAAGGGTAAATCTCATCTATTAGGCCATCTTTTCTTTTAATGTTAATTATGCTGTTGCTGTAATAGCATATGGTTAAATCGTGCGACTTAATAGTTGTAATAACGGAGTCAACCAAAAATGGCATATCATCGTTTGTTATCTTAATCGTGGTAAAATCGCCTTCTATTCCTGGTATATCATCTATATTACTTACTACTAACTTACTTTCATCTTTCTCTTTTTGAGAAACAAAATTGTAAGCATCGTTTACAATATATAGCAAAAACTTATCATTGGCTTTTAGGTCGCTTTTATAAACAAAACTATAAAAATACTTAATAAATTTTTTAATTTTTTCTTTATCTTGCTGATTTTCTTGATCAGCTAACTCAAATAAAGACTCAGTGTCAACATTATGATCTATACACATTTTTTTTAACAAAAATACACAGTGAACTTAAACCTTTTTAACTAAGATTTCATTATCAAGAGCGTACACTATTAGTTCATCATTTTCTACTACTTCCCCCGATAAAACTAATTTAGCTAAATTATTTTGAATACACTCTTGTATCACCCTTTTTAGGGGCCTTGCTCCATATTCAGGGTCATAGCCAGTTTGTGCTATTAGTTCTTTAGCTTCCTGCAACAAACTTATACTCAGTTTACGCTTAGCAAGTGTTTTTTGTAAATAAGAAAATTGAACATCTATAATTTTATAGATGTCATTTCTGGTTAAACTGTGAAATATAATAATTTCATCCAGTCTGTTTAAAAATTCTGGACGAAATGTTGATTTAATTATCTGCATTACCTCATCTTTTACAGACTCAGCAATCCCCTTTAGCATTATCTCAGCACCAAGATTAGAAGTTAAAATCAGTATGGTATTGCGAAAATCAATCAATTTGCCATGACTATCAGTGAGTCTCCCCTCATCCAAGATTTGCAGCAATAGATTAAATATATCTGGATTTGCCTTTTCTATCTCATCAAATAAGATTACCTGATATGGTCTTCTCCTCACTGCTTCAGTTAATCTGCCACCTTGTTCATAGCCAACATACCCTGGAGGCGCGCCAATTAACTTTGAAACAGAATGTTTTTCCATATATTCTGACATATCAAAACGCAAAAGCGCTGATTGATCGTCAAACAGAAATTCAGCAAGGGCTTTTGCCAATTCTGTTTTTCCAACTCCGGTTGGACCCAAGAATAAGAATGAACCAAAAGGTCGATTAGTATCTTGCACACCAGAGCGAGAGCGCCTAACTGCATTACTTATCGCTTCTATTGCATCTTTCTGCCCTATTACTCTTCTTCCTATTTCATTCTCCATGTTGAGAAGTTTTTCCTTTTCGCTGTGCATCATGTTATCAACTGGAATTCCTGTCCACTTTGAAACAATGTTTGCAATATCATCTCCAGTCACTTCTTTCTTTAAGAAACTATCAGTAACCTTTTCCTGATTTTTTAATTCATTCTCAAGCTGAGGAATCACACCATACGTCAGCTCTCCTGCTCTTCCCAAATTCCCACTACGCTGAACTAATTCCAACTCTTTTCTAGCGTTATCTAATTTTTCGGCTGTTTCTTGTATTCTAGCTATTTTATTCTTTTCCATCTGCCATTTGCTGTTCAAGTCAGCAAATTTACTGTTTAAATTTTCGATCTCTTCATTTATCTTTTTTAAACGCTGTTTAGAATTTTCATCACTTTCTTTTTTTAAAGCCTCTGCTTCAATCTTTAGCTGTATAACCTTTCTCTCAAGTTCATCAATAACTTCAGGCTTGCTATCCATTTCAATTCTCACCCTGCTTGCTGCTTCATCAATCAAATCAATTGCTTTATCAGGTAAAAACCTATCTGTTATATATCTATTGGACAACGTTGCAGCAGCAATTATTGCACCATCTGTAATTCTTATACCATGATGCACCTCATATCTTTCCTTCAAACCCCTGAGTATTGAAATGGTATCAGTTTCAGTTGGTTGAGAGATAAACACAGGCTGAAAACGCCTTGCAAGTGCAGGATCTTTTTCTATATGCTGACGATATTCATCTAAAGTTGTGGCTCCTATACAGCGAATTTCTCCACGCGCAAGAGCAGGCTTCAGCAGATTCGAGGCATCCATTGCACCACTTGTTGCTCCTGCTCCAACTAAAGTGTGCAATTCATCGATGAATAATATAATTTTTCCCTCCGCTCTCGAAATCTCATTAATCACTGCTTTTAACCTTTCCTCAAACTCTCCTCTAAACTTAGTGCCAGCAATTAGTGCTCCAAGATCCAAAGCTAAGACCTTTGCATCATGCAAACCAAGTGGCACATCGTTTGCAACAATTCTATTTGCAAGCCCCTCAACTATTGCAGTTTTTCCAACACCAGGTTCACCGATCAGCACTGGATTATTTTTTGTCCGCCTCAGTGATACCTGCATAGTTCTTCTGATCTCTTCATCACGACCAATTACAGGATCAAGCTTTCCTTGCATAGCAAGCTCTGTAACATCTTTTGTATATTTCTTTGCCGCGTTTAATTTTTCCTCACTGTTTGGCGAGTCCGCACTGCTGCCCTTTCTCATTTCTGCAATAACTGAGTTCAGTTTTTGTAGAGTCACACCATTCTCTGCCAGAATTTTGCCTACAGTATCATCTTTTTGTGCAGTGAGGCCCTGTAGTAAACGCTCAACAGCAACAAATGAATCTTTATTTCTTCTTGCAATACCAATTGAATCTTCAAAAACTTTTGCTATTTCTCTTGAAAGTTGAAGGCCACCACTTCCTGGACCTTCAATTACTGGCAACTTTTTTATTGCGCTATCCACAGCATCAGAAATACCTTGCACACTTCCACCACAAGCGTTTATCAAATCCTGAACTAAACCTGATTCATCTTCAAGCATCACTTTTAGTAAATGCTCAGGCATAAAAATCTGATGCCCAGCTCCCAACGCTTTCATTTGAGCACTTTGAATTAGACTTTTTGCTTTTTCGGTAAATTTATTTAAGTCCATAACACCAGTTAAATTCGTATTTGCTGATGTATATAACAACTGATTTCATAAATTTAAACCTAAAGTTGTTTATTGTTAGAACCTGTTAAGGATCTCGAAAATATGAGGTAGAATAAGCATAGTTAAGAAAGAGGCATATCTAT
>NZ_JAPQLG010000107.1:0-2411 GCF_028982005.1 Wolbachia endosymbiont of Drosophila bocki
CTCTCCAGTATTGGTCTAATTTTTTCAAATTGTTCTTTACTTATATCGCTTGGATAGCTTTTTTGCATAGGTATACCTCTTTCTTAACTATGCTTATTTTACCTCATATTTTCGAGATCCTTAACAGGTTCTAAGAAATCGCTTTACTAACCACAGTATGTTTGGGTCTGTTATCCGTTCCTTCAAGCATCTCATTAGCCATTTGTGCTGGACATTATCAAAGAATTTCTTGATATCAACTTCTACTACATAGTTAGTTGGTCTGTACATAACTGCTTTATTTAGTGCATTTACCGCTTGATGACAGCTTCTACCAGGACGAAAACCATATGAGTTATCCAGAAAGTTAGCTTCATAAATATTTTCTAATATCTTCTTCAGCATTATCTGGACTAACTTATCTTCTGTTGATGGTACCCCAAGTCCGCGTTTCTCTTTGCTTCCAGCTTTTGGTATATATACTCTTTTCACTGGTTGCGGTTGATATTGCTTTCTTTTCATACTATCCACCAGAGTGTTAAGCTTCTCTTCAAGATTTTCTCCATACGCTTCTACTGTCACCTGGTCTATACCGCATGCTTTGTTATGCTTTAGCTCTTTATAACATTCAGCAAGATTCTCTGCGTTTATCAGATGAATTAACGATGTAAATTTCAATCGTTTATCTTGCTTGGCTCTTACTGCTATCTGATTTAGTTTTCTTTGCACGTTATTCCAACCTCCGTTGTATTGGCATAGCAATTCCTAAACCAGTCACTATATTGCTGACCGCTTCCCCTTGTATGTGGCTTTCCCACACTCTGAGTACTATCAATCAGTCCGACTTCCTTTATATCTTCCGTCAGTACTCGCCTTTGTTGACTTGTTCCAACGTACCTTAATAGGAATACAAAGGATCTCCCAAGTTTACGTAAACTCCATCTCAACACGTGATACGGCCTCAGATCTCGATAGAGTGAGTGATAACTTGCCCTATTGTTACCCTTCTTGCTGTCTTCCACTATATGCAACGTGTCGACCTCTATGACATCGAGAATTTCGGGACTCAATACCTTCACTTTCGTTGTACCCTGTGTTGTCCATTCCACTAGCTTTACTACGCTCGTTACCTTACGCAGCATAGTAGTTTGTTCCAAGCTGCTGGCTAGGCTTTGCCTGGATTGGATTTTCACCAACTGGACTTTACGCACTTTGCTTGGCGCACGCATGTTCCTCCTTAAAAAGTTAATTAAATAAAAGTCTATATCGGCTTTTACATAACTAATTTCTTTGTATGGTGCTATAAATAGGATTAGCTTTGATAAGAATCTTTTCTGTGTTCAATTGAAGTAATAACTACTGTATGTTCTGGTACATCTATATAATAAAGTATACGATAGGTACTCACCCGTAGACTACGTTGTCCACTTAAGTTATGCTTTAATGGCTTTCCAAGTCCAATTGGATCAACTGTTAGACGCTCCATTATTGCCTTCTTAATCATTAACTTTACTTTTGCTGGAAGAGCCGGAATGTCTTTCTTTATAACAGATTCTGAATAGTCTATATTGTAAGGCTTAATCCCAGAAGGCATCTCGATGTTTAACCCTCTTTTCTTTATAGCGTTCGTCAGCAATCTTAGATAATTCCATATCTTCAATTTCTTCTTCCATTAATTCAGTTAATAACTTTAAAACGGACTTGTCTTGAGATTGTGCTACACTAACAAGTAAACCAGTTAACTGCTCTATGGAATTTGTACGAGCTTTAGAATCCATATTAACTATATACCTACAACTTCTTATATTTTAACATTTTTATGTAATTTTGTCAACCATATTAGATCCCTAGAATCGTTTGTAGCAAGGCCATTTGATCAACGCCATTTATCTTTCTAATCATATTTTCAGCATCGATTTCTATCAGCTCATTACCGCCTATAGTAAGTTTATAGTAATGGGCAGCTACAGTACATTTCAGCGTTGCTTTCTCAGCAGGTTTCCAGTTACCAAAATCAAATTCTTTAAAAATGCCTCTTAAATTGATTATTACTGCTCCAATATCATTACTTCCACTACCTTGCATTCCACCTCTGAGCGTCAAAGATACCGAATTTCCATTTATCAACCCAAATAGCCGAAAGAGCTCTGTATCGTATTCAGCAAAAGTGAAATCTGCTTCAAGCTTTTCCATGCCCATGTCAATATTTATTGGAATATCCATACCACCAGCACGGTACTCTTCTGTTTTTATGGTAAGCTTTGGTAGCGTAATTTCATCTATTTTTCCTGCATAACCACGACCATCTACAAATACGTTAGAATTTCTCAGTATTTTGGGTAACACTTCGCTTTCTCCTAACTTATTAGAACCTGTTAAGGATCTCGAAAATATGAGGTAAAATAAGCATAGTTAAGAAAGAGGTATATCTA
>NZ_JAPQLG010000108.1:0-578 GCF_028982005.1 Wolbachia endosymbiont of Drosophila bocki
TCTAATCCTCCAAAATTTTATTTTACCCAAAAAAACTCTTTTCTTTCTCTCCACTTTTTCTGGGTAAGGTTACTTGGCAACAGTTGCTCTACTTTCTCCTTCATCCAATGCTTCCATTGCTTCCATTGCTTTTTTCCTTAAGTCGTAACTATACGCTGCTGGCATACAAACCCCTCTACCATAAATCCATTCTTACCTTATTGGGATTATTATGAGAAGAGCTATAACTCTATGGGAGGGAAGCAAAATCTGGGATTCGGCCTTAATGGCATTAGCGTTGCATCAGCTTCACCCTCCCTGTGAGGTATTTTAGCTCTAATGCCTCACATCATAAAGATACAAGTGTCAAGCTACTTGGATGACAGGGGAGGGAGGCACTGGGATGACAGGAGAAGGTAGTGGGATGACACCCTGACAACCGTCATCCCGCTGCTTGTTAGCGGGATCTAGAGATACCGCGAATGAATCGCGGCATGACGTAGGACTGCTTTCATTCCAGTGCTTGACACTGGAATGGCTTTGTTGCATCACACTTTATGAGATGGTGATTTATGGTAAATTCATGTAACTATCTCAAA
>NZ_JAPQLG010000109.1:0-3850 GCF_028982005.1 Wolbachia endosymbiont of Drosophila bocki
GTCGATAACATGCAACGTTTTGTGCAGCAAAATTGGTTTGCTGGAGGGTGGCTTCCGTACGCTGCTGGATTTACTATTATTACTGCATCATTGACTGCACTAAAGCAAAAAGAATTAAAGAAATTGCTTGCTTACTCTACCATCTCTCAATTGTCATATATTGTATTGTTCGCTTCAATTTTTAGTGAGCTCAGCATGAGGGTTGCAATTTTTCAATTAGTTTGCCACGCATTTGCAAAAATCACTTTGTTTTTCGTTGCCGGAGCAATAATAACGAGAGCAGGTGAGAAATATATAGATAAGATTTACGGTATAGGACGCAGTATGCCAATTAGCATGACAGCATTTGCTATAGGTGCGTTGTCTATGATAGGGGTGCCGCCTGCTCCAACTTTTTGGGGTAAATTTCTCATTTTTCAAGCTGTTTTCAACTCTGGCGATGTAATACTTTCTGTGTTTGTAACTCTAGTGTTAATTGTTAGTACTATACTCAACGCTCTGTACTTTTTACCGATGATTTACAATGCCTTTTTCTTAAAACCTTCTCAGAATTACTTCATTAAAAAAACGCCAATTCTTCTAGTTTTACCTCCATTTATTACTGCTATGTGCACTTTGGTTATTTTTTTTAGCTACCAAGTAATATTTTAAATGTGATTATCTGTATTTATAACCATTAACAATAAATTTAAATGGTATTATACCAGCCAGAGTTGCTTTTATATTCGACAAAGTGAAGCTAATCTCAATAGCCTGATTTTTCACCTCCCTATTTTGCTCGGTTGCAAAAACTACAGTAGCATTTCCAGCAAATGTAACTAAGTCCTTGGTCGATCGATCAATAGATAATGTTATTACATTTATGTTGGCAATTTTTCTTTTGGATGAAACAGCTTCATTGTTCGTTTTTTCCTGAAAGCCTTGATAGATTTTATGTATAGAATTATTTCTTATAAAATTTTCTTGGTACTTCGGTTCAACGATCTTAATGGACTCGTATATTTCAATGTATTTACTTATTAAGTACCTCGCTGTGGAAGTGTATTCATCTTCCTTTTTACTGAAACTAAGCTTATGCATTGCAGAGAACTCATCTTCTGTGTGGTTCATATACTTCACAAAATTTAAATCTTTTTTAATAGGAAATAACAGGTATATGTTTAATGTTAATAAACATAAGCATACTAGGAGAAGCGATACTATTAATGCCATCCAAGATCTTTCTGCTACACAAAACAGATACCTATGGCAGTACCATTCGACTGCTTTACTGAAATAACTTTTGTTTTTTACTGATTCAAGCAATTTATCTTCCATAACACAATACTACCAGACCTAATCGGATCATTATAGTAACAATAAGCTTAGATACTCTAAAAAAAACTTTAAAATATGTCTAAATTTTCCCAAATAGGATGAATGATTATATCACCTTGTTCTGCAATGAGGTAGAATTTATCGATTTTGCTCACATCTATATTTATCATTTTTACACTGAAATTTTCAGGATCATAAGTATTACTTTCTACACTTTTGTGATAATTATAATAATGTAATTTATTTTGGTCATCAAAATAACCAAATTCATCAGCAAAGGTTCCCACTTTTCTACCTTTACCACTTTTGACTAGCTCAAATAGATCAATTACATGGTTTTGGGATCCAGGCTCAATAGGCCCTTCTGCAGCAAAAAATTTAGGTGCATGACCAATGTATTCCTTAAATTTTAGATTATGAGTCTTTTTTACACTACCAAAATCCACAAATTTATATTCATCTGAAATACCAGAATATTGTGGATCATACTTTTTATATTCAAAAAACTCATTACCTAAAAAATTACAAAACGTTAATTTATAATTATCATGATCGGATTTTACGACTTTAAGGTAATGAAAATCTCCAGGAATCTTTACTTCCTCTTCCGTAATATGATTACGTACAACAAGCTCACCATTTAGCATATGATAGCCAATTTTTGGCAAAGTAGCTATATTGATTGTCTTGTTTAGCTTAAAATTTGCTTCATAAATGCCACTTAACAACTCCTTTCCTTTTTCTAGGGCTATGTCTTGATCTGAAGCTATATTCTTAATTAAGCTTAATTTTTTCTGCATGTTCAATATGGCTTTTGTCAAAACTTCTATTGATTGCCATACAGTTAATTTATTATCAGTCAAATTATATACTTCGAGTATTAAATTAACAGAATTTTATCATGAATTTATGTTAAAAGTATTATACTTCGTAAACTTATGTCATGATATTAACTACATTAGCTAAAACATGCTTTTTATCTAAGTGAAGTTGCTTAGCAACAACGAAAAGTTCATCTATCTTTTTCCACTGACTTAGCAGAATTTCAACACCATTTACCTCTCTCTTTATGCTTTCTAAAATGAAGGCCTGAATTATATATGATGCTAGTTCTAGTTCGATTTCGCTATTAATTACTTTACTAATCATATTGGGATTCTTTAAATCATGAAGAAATTTATAAAAGCATTTGTATGCTTCATAAGCATCACTACTTATTGCATTTATTATCATTCCTGGCATTCCAGGAAATAAAGTGATCATTTCATCAAACGTTTGACCATCAAACTTACATTGAGATGAAGCAACTTGCTTTGTTTCATCATAAGTTAATGGGAGTAAATTTAGCTGAAAGCACCTACACAAGATAGTGGTTTGTATATCATATGGCTTATGGCTAATTATAAATATCTTAGAATTTTTTGGCGGCTCTTCTAATATTTTCAATATTGCGTTTTTAGCGTTATTAGTCATTGCCTCTAAGCTATCTATTATAGCTATTTTGTGTTCTGATTGAATGGGACTTAAGTGTAGAAAGTTTTTCATTTCTCTGACTTTTTCTATTCCGATAGTATCACCTTCAACAATGTGTAAGTCCAATGCTACTTCATTATAGTTTTTTATGAGTAACCAATTGGAGAAGGATTTTGCAAGTGTTGCTTTTCCTATACCTTTTTTACCACAGATCAGCCAAGACTGAACAGATAAGTTGTTCACTATTTTTTTTTTGGCTTGGTTGTGGCCTATTACTTTTTTCATTCTTTCTCCTATAGATCTTAGTTTGAAAATGTATTGTTTACTGTTTGTAATAAAATTGCACCTTCCCTTAAAACCTTAATCTTATCTTCGGTTAAGTCAATAATAGTAGATTCTATACCAGAAACTAATTCGTCATCTTCAATCACTGCAGATAAATGTTGCTTAATGGATTGTGGTATATCGTTTGCCTTACATACACTTTTTTCTCCTGAAATATTTATACTAGTTGCAACTATTGGAACTTTCAGTTTATTTAATATTGAAATTGCAATAGGATGCTTAGGGATTCTGATGCCTATACTATCTTTAAAGAATTCGTTTGGCAATATGTTGTTGTTTTTAAGTGGTAAAATGTAGGTAATTGGTCCAGGAGAAAAGTGATTTACTAAACCAATATACTTTTTCTCTAGCTTTGCTATTCTCATCAAGCTGCAAATATCACTAACAAATATAGACAGTGGCTTATTTTGAGAGCGTTTCTTTATCTGATATATTTTTCCTATAGATTCATTATCTAGTGCATTACAAGCAAGAGCATATACTGTTTCTGTTGGAAAACACACTAACAAGTTGTTCTGTATTGCATTTATTATTTTAGATACCATATAGCTCAAAGCTTATTTATAACAACTAGATCAGTTTTGTTGCATTGTATCTTATATAGTAACTGCTAGTTTGTATCCGTTCAGGATAGCGGCAAGACCATAGAGTAAAAGTGAGTTTACAACAAATGGTGTCATCCCAGTGCTTGACACTGGGATGGCTTTGTTGCATC
>NZ_JAPQLG010000110.1:0-2822 GCF_028982005.1 Wolbachia endosymbiont of Drosophila bocki
GAGATACCGCGAATGAATCGCGGTATGACGGTTCGCGGCGGCATAGTAATTCGTCATCCCGCTGCTTGTTAGCGCCGCGGCGGTATGACGGTTCGTGGTGGTATGACGTAGAGTGCTTAGAAGCTGTTATTTTGCTATAAATGGCTGTAATGGCATCATCTATTTTATTGCTATCACAGCCTGTTTGTGCAAGTTCAGCATTCCCACCACAGTTCTTTTTAACTGCTATGGATATTAGTTCTTTTGCGCTAATCTTATTGATTAAGTCTTTACTTACTTTAATAATCAAGACTGTTTTATCTTTTTCTGTTGCCGTAAAAGCTATTACCGTTTTTGGTTTTTGTTGCTGCAAAACAAACTCTCTTATTACATTTGCTGGAATATCAGTGAAAGTGTGGCTTATAAAATTTATTCCATTTATTTCGGTGCTTTTTATATTCTCTGCACTCACAAGCTTTTTATATAGGTTTTTTATTTTGGTTTCGGATTTTTTGTGTTCTTGACTTAAAATACTTAATCTGCTTGTTATTTCACTCACTGGCGCTTTTACGAATTCTGCAACTTTTTTTAAGTTAATTTCATTATCACGTACACAATTGATTGCTTCCTGACCAGTTAAAGCTTCAATTCTCCTCACTCCAAAAGCAACAGAACTCTCTGTTACTATCTTAAACAAACCAATTTCTCCAGTATGCTCAACGTGTGTGCCACCACACAGTTCCCTTGAATCTCCAATCTTCACTACTCTTACTTGATCGCTATATTTTTCGCCGAATAACGCCATAGCTCCTTCGTCTATTGCCTGATTCATGCCTTGAATTTTTGTAGATGCGGAAAGATTTTCTCTGATTAGAGAGTTTACCATATCTTCTACTAAGAATAGCTGATCCTGAGTAACTTGAGTGTTATGACTAAAGTCAAATCGTAACTTATCCGGTGCAACTAGGGAACCTTTTTGAGTGACATGATCACCCAAGATTTTTCTTAATACAAAGTGCAAAAGGTGTGTAGCTGAATGATTTCTCCTTAAGGTTTGCCTTCTTTCCTTATCTATGCTTGCTGTAACTGTGTCACCTTTACAAATTGAACCGAATTTAACTATGCATCTGTGCAAATATAGATCATTAACCTTATTGGTATTCTCGACTATAATAATACTTCTACCAGGTTTGATCAGACTGCCAGTATCTCCCACTTGTCCACCTGACTCGCCATAAAAAGGTGTTTTATCAAGTATAATGGTTATCTTCTCTCCCTCCTTTGCAGAATCAATTACTTCATTTTTAGAGGAAACTATAGCTAGTATTTTCGCATCACTTACTTCATTGAACTCATAACCAACAAATTTTGTTTTGCCAAATTTATTGATCAAATCAAACCATACTTGCTCAACAGATTTTTCACCAGATCCAGCCCATTTAGCACGTGCTCTCTCTTTTTGTTCTCCCATTGCATCATCAAAACCCTTCTGGTCAAAATTTATTTTTTTCTCTTTTAAAATATCAAGTGTAATATCCAAAGGAAATCCGTAGGTGTCATATAGCTTAAACGCTGATTCTCCAGGCAAAGTATCGCCCGATTTTAAATCTGTAGTGAATTTCTCCAGGAGATTGATACCCTTCATCAAAGTGTCTTTAAAGTTTTCTTCCTCTGATTTTAACGTCGTTTCTATTAAGCTTTTAGCTCTGACTAATTCAGCTCCCATATAAGCCGAACTCGTGCTATCTATCAACACTGGAAAAATACGATGGAGTAGGGAATCATTATATCCAAGCAGGTGAATATAACGTGTGGCTCTCCTAATTAATCTGCGTAATACGTAATTCCTGCCCTCATTTCCAGGAAGCACTCCTTCTGCGATGAGAAATGCAGCCGCGCGAAGATGATCTGCTATGATCTTATGCGCTATTTTATTTTCCGTTCTTCCACAGTACTCTTGTGATTTACTTATCAGAGCAGAAAATAGATCAATATCATAGTTATCATGGACGTTTTGCATAACAGCCGCTATTCTTTCAAGGCCCATTCCAGTATCGATGCATTTTTTTGGCAATTTGTGTAAATTACCTTCTTCATCTTTGTTAAACTCCATGAATACCAGATTCCAGATTTCAACAATTCTATCGCCCTCTTGTAAATTAGGACTCCCATGGTCATAAAAAATTTCAGAACATGGACCGCACGGACCAGTGCTTCCCATACTCCAAAAGTTATCATCCGTTGTAATTCTTATGATTTTATCACTTGAAAAGCCACTTATCTTACGCCAAATCTCGTACGCCTCATCATCAGTATGGTAGACGGTTATGGATAGTCTGTTTTTATCAAGAGATAACTCTTTAGTGATAAATTCCCACGCAAATTCTATCGCAGTTTCCTTAAAGTAATCACCGAAGCTAAAATTTCCGAGCATTTCAAAAAATGTGTGATGCCGAGTTGTATAGCCAACATTTTCCAGATCATTGTGTTTACCGCCTGCTCTTAGGCACTTTTGACTTGAGACAGCACGTTTCATTTCAGTTTTTTGAGCACCAGTAAAAATATTTTTAAACTGCACCATACCAGCATTTGTGAACATGAGCGTTGGGTCATGTTCTGGAATCAAAGGAGAAGAAGAAACCTGCTCGTGGTCATTATTTACAAAAAATTTTATAAATCTTTCTCTGATTTCGTTTAGCTTCATCGTTTTTATTGAGGTTATCTATAAATAATAAGTTGTAATGGAAATAAAATCAATACCACTCTCTAGATCTCAGAACCTGTTAAGGATCTCGAAAATATGAGGTAAGATAAGCATAGTTAAGAAAGAGGTATATCTATGC
>NZ_JAPQLG010000111.1:0-7612 GCF_028982005.1 Wolbachia endosymbiont of Drosophila bocki
GGTAGCTAGTTATTCACTATCCATTTTTTAAGTTGGCGTTTTTTTATGTTTTAAACGCTTTATAAGCGCGCTTCAGCTTATGTAGGTAGAAGTCTTATAAAGACATAAGATGCACATAGTGCAAAAAATTAAACATGAGACGCCAGATACGTGAGTTTCTTTGTCATTTAATCTGTACAGAGAAGATAAATAAACAGCTTCAGTGTATATGATAGGGGGGCTGGCGGAGTTTGTCAAGCAAGTTTTTTATTTCTAGCGGTTGTTGCCAAAAACTATACAAGAAGTCTATTGAAATTACGTATATCAATCGTTGTAAAATCACACAATTGCTCTGTAGAGCTATGCCCTGTAATAATTACTATACCATTTTGCTCAGAGCGTATTGAGATTAGGTTCAGCACTAATTCACACGTTGCACTATCAAGATTACAAAATGGTTCATCTATCAGCCAAACGTTTGCATTAGAAATCAAGAGGCGAGCAAGCGCAACTCTCCTTTTCCAGCCTGCAGAAAGTTCGCCATATCTAATATTAAGTACAGGTTGCAACTGCAAGCAACAAATAGCTGCCACAATCAATTCTCTAGTATTTCGTATTCCTGCCCAGAATTCTACGTTTTGAGCAACAGTTAAGCTATCTTTACAGGCATTCTTATGGCCTATATAGACCATAGAAGGTATATAGGATTTTGGATCATCATATATATCTTTTCCGCAGTGCCTTATATTGCCTGATACCGGCGGTAAAAGTCCAGATAAACTTCTAATTAAGCTGGTTTTACCACTACCATTTGGACCAGTGATTAGAATCTTTGATTTTAGCTCAGCTTTAAAACTGAGATTCTTAAATAGCACCTTATTATTACGAGCGCAGGATAAATTTTCACATTCAAGCATGGATTATCTGCCCTTTCCCTTATGTTTACCTTGAGTTGAAGCCTGAGCTTTAACAAACAGCTCCCAAAATCCTTTCTGTCCGCCTTCGCTATGTATCAATTGTGCAAAACGCTTCATTAAACCATTACCCATCATAACCATCTTTGTCCATTTACCTACCGGTTTTGCTATGTCAACTATTTCTGGATCTTCTTTATAAACTTGCACATCTTTTTGTTTCTCGCGTAGCATTTCCTGTTGCTTCAGCAACTCTTTTTGCTTGTTTTTTTGATACAATTCATTGAATTTTCTGTCTTCTTCCCACTCTTCTTTAAAAACTTTTCTAGGAAATATGATTTTTCTAATGCGATTTTTGTATATTTTTCTCAAAAAGAGAAATACTTTGACTATAGCAAGTAATGCTATACTACATATAATGATTTGTCCGAAAGACATTTTCTGTACTCAGCTTATTACAAAGCGCCACTTGTATTATACCATAATTATAGAAATTGTGCAATTTTTGTGTGAGTAAAGACAGTATAAAAGTAATACTGCTCTATTTCGTAAATTGCACAAATATCCGACGAATGGGCTTGTATGTAGTAAGGTTTATTTCTATACTTCTTAAAGAATTTAGAAGTGAAACAAACATGAACTGCTACAAGACTCACATGTGCAATGAATTAAGGAAGAATGATGTAGAAAAGGAAGTTACCCTTTCTGGATGGTTATACCGTAAGCGCGATCACGGCAACCTAATCTTTGTTGATTTAAGAGACTTCTATGGAATCACTCAACTAGTATTTAATAATGACAAAGACTTTTTTGATGAGATATCAAATTTAAAATTGGAGAGTGTAATTACTGTTACAGGAATAGTTGAAGCTAGAACTGAAGATACGGTAAACACCTCTATCGCAACCGGGGAAATTGAGGTTGTAGTTAGCAATTTGCACGTTGAATCGGAAGTCGAGTTCCACCGTGATGAAGAAATAGCGAAAGAAGAAAGAAGTATATTAGCGAGCATTGCTGGCGAACAAGAATACCCGGAAAATATGAGATTTAAATATCGTTTTCTTGATTTAAGGCGTGAAAAAGCCCGCAACAATATTATTCTGCGCTCACAAATTATTGCAGAACTCCGCAAGCTCATGATAGAGCAAGGGTTGTTGGAAATTCAAACTCCAATACTTACTGCTTCGTCCCCTGAAGGTGCACGTGATTATTTGGTGCCAAGCAGACTAAATCCTGGTAAATTCTATGCATTGCCGCAAGCTCCACAGATTTTTAAGCAATTGCTCATGGTCTCAGGGTTTGATAAATATTTTCAAATTGCACCGTGTTTCCGTGACGAAGACGCAAGGGCTGACCGTTCTCCGGGAGAGTTTTATCAGCTAGATCTTGAAGTGTCTTTTGTAACTCAAGAAGACATCTTTCAGATTATTGAGTCTACCTTATACAGAGTGTTTGCTAAATTTTCTCGTAAGTCTGTTGATAAAGATTTTCCACGTATTACACATAAAGAAGCAATGCTTAAATATGGTTCTGATAAGCCAGATCTGCGCAATCCACTATTAATCAGCGATGTTACAGAAATTTTTCGTGATTCAGGGTTCAATATTTTCAAAAGCAATATTGAGCGTGGTATGGTAGTGAGAGCCATCCCTGCACCTAAAACAGCAGAGGAACCACGCAGCTTCTTTGATAAAAAGATAGAACATGCGCAAAAAGAATTCGGTGCTAAGGGTCTCGGATATATAACGTTTGATAAAGATGGAACTGCGAAAGGCCCAATTGCTAAATTTCTTGATGAAAATAGGCTAAACCACATAAGAGAAGCAACAAACATAGAGCCAGGAGATAGTGTATTTTTTGCTTCTGACAAAGGGAATGAGGCGGCAAACATTGCAGGAAAAGTACGCACTCTTTTAGGGTCAGAACTCAGTCTTATAGACGATAATATCTTCAAGTTTTGTTGGATCATTGATTTTCCATATTTTGTATATGACGATAAAAGTAAAAAAATCGATTTCTTTCATAACCCATTCTCCATGCCACACGGTGGTCTGAAAGATTTAGAGGACAAAAATCCACTGGATATCCTTGCTTACCAATATGATCTTGTTTGCAATGGAATAGAACTGTCAAGTGGGGCGATTCGTAATAACAAACTGGATATCATGTATAAAGCTTTTGCCATTGCAGGTTATAGCCGGGGAGAAGTTGATACAAGATTCGGTGCACTTGTACGTGCATTCAGATTTGGTGTTCCTCCTCATGGTGGAATAGCACCAGGAGTTGATAGAATAGTTATGCTGCTTGCTGATGAGCCAAATATTCGTGAAGTAATCTGTTTTCCTATGAACCAGCAAGGTGAAGATGTTCTAATGGGTGCTCCTTCCAAGGTGGAGGATAAGCATTTACGTGAATTATCCTTGAAGGTTATTGAATGAAAAATTTTATAGCAAGGAGCACCGGTTAATGATATATTAGGTTATGTTAAATTGAAAGACCATGAATAATATCCAAAAAGCAATACTATCGGGCATGATCTGTAACATGATTGTGTGGTATGAACTCACTCTTTTTGGAGTATTAACAGATACAATCATCAACGTTTTTTTCCCATCAGAAGATCATTATTTGAGTACACTCAAATTCCTTGGTGTTTTTGCAATTGGTTTTGCGTTTAGACCAATTGGTGCAGTAATTTTTGGTTATATGGGAGATAAGTATGGCAGAAGAAAGACTTTACTTACTTCAGTAATATTAATTTCAATATCATCCACAATTATGGGAATTATACCTGGGTATAAAGAAATAGGGTTGCTTTCACCTGTATTGCTTGTGTTTTGTAGAATAGTGCAAGGAATAACTGCAGGAGGTGAAACAAGCATTAATACAGCATTTACGATAGAGCATTCAAAAGATAAAAAAAATCTAGGTTTCTTAGGAAGTATGAAGCCCTTTAGCGGAGCCCTTGGAACGCTCTTATGCATAACAATGATATTTATCTGCAAAAGAGTTACAGGTGAGAACTATGAAATATGGGGATGGAAGTTGCTTTTTTATTTTTGCTTTTTTTTGGGGACAATAGGTTTTTTAACTAGGTACATATTAAAAGAAAGCTTAGCATATAAAACTAATAAGTACGCTAATAATTTAGCACATTCACCATTGTTAGAACTAGTAAGAAACTATAAAAGACCGCTTATTATTTCAATCAATCTGGGAATTGCTCAGAATGCAATTGTCTACGCAGCAATAATGTTTTATAATATATCAATAAAAGAGCTAGTTATTTTATCTATTAGTGTTAAAGATTTAATGAGGATAGTAATACAGGTTGTATTTGCAGCATCTGCGGTACTTTTTGCAATTTTATCTGATAAAGTTGGAAGAAAACGCGTAACGATTCCTGTACTGATTATGCTATCTCTGATTGGTACATGTGTATTACCATTATTATCTTCCGTTAACCAATATGTCGTAATAATAACTTACTTATTGATTACTATACCAGTAGGTGCATCTTTTGGAATATATGGCTCTGTTATTTGTGAACTGTTTCCAACAAAAGTAAGATGCACTGGCGTAAGCTTAGCAAATAATATATCTGCAGGAATTTTTGGTGGCCTTTCTCCATACATATGCATGTGGCTTATAGAAAAAACCGAAACAAAACTTGCAGCAGGCATTTATCTTACTGCCTGCGCATTAATTAGCCTAATATCTGTGCTTCAAATTAAAGCCAAAGACAGAAAAGTTGATTGGTGAAATCGTTTCAGTCGAAAAATAGCGCTTCAATGGATTTTTCGATGTGTTTAGTGATAGGAGCGGTGATAGTGATTTCTTTATTGTTTGGCAGTTTTAAAGATAAAGAATGCGAATGAAGGTGAATTTTATTTGCTATCCCATCAATAAAAGCTTTTTTACCACCATATTTACCGTCACCAAGAATAGGGCAATTTATATGAGCTAAATGTGCACGTAACTGATGGGTTCTGCCGGTAATTGGTTGTAATTTTAAATAAGCAACATTGTGTTTGGATTTTGCTATAATTGAAAAATGCGTAGTGGCATTCTGAGGTGAATTTTCATCAACGACCACTTTTTCTTGACCTGAAACATATTTTTTCACCAATGGATAGTCTATTGTTCCACTATCCTTGCTCGGTATGCCAGAAGTTAATGCTAAATAAGTTTTTTTTACTCTTCGTCCTTTAAATTCTTCCATAAGGTATCTGGCAACATTGGCGTTGCGTGCGAATATTATCACTCCACTCGTATCTCTATCTAGCCTATGGACAATTTTAAATGTTTCTCCCTCTCTTATTTGGTCAAGCAAATCACTCATGCTAATCTTTACTTTTACGCCACCTTGAACGATGACCCCTGCGGGTTTGTTTATGGCTAGTATATATTCGTCTTCATATAATATGTTCTCTCTTAGTAGATTCACTAACTTTTCATTATATTTGCGATCAGAATTAGCGTTTTCAATATAATTCAAGTGCTTCAGCGTTATAGTTTGCCCAGAATTTACTCTATCACTGGACTTTGCTTTGCAATCATCAACTTTGATTAATCCTTTCCTTAAAGATTTTTCAATTACAGATTGCTTTAGATCAGGAAAGATTCTTCTGATGTACCTATCCAGCCTAACGTTATCGTCTTCTATTAATATGGTTTTTATACTTTGTAGCATTCCATTATTTATAATGAATATCTAGTGAAATGTCAATTATTGGTGTCATTCCAGTGTCAAGCACTGGAATGACACCGAAGGGGCTACTGCCGTCATAAAGGAACCAGTGTCAGCTACTCGGATGACAGGAGAAGGAGACTACTGAGATGACAGCTAGCCTGACAACCGTCATCCCGTTGCTTGTTAGCGGGATCTAGAGATACCGCGAATGAATCGCGGTATGACGGTTCGCGGCGGCATGACGTAGAGCTTGCGTTAGCTATACTTTTATACTCACCAACTCAGCTGGATCCAAGTAGTCAGAGCACTGGGATGACGGGAGAAGGAGCTATTTGGATGACATCGTTTACTATACAATGTTTGTACAGTTCTGGATAAAAAAATTAGCTAACAAATTTATAAACATCAGTATACAGCTCATCAACGCTTGGTTCTTTACTATTTTTGGCAAAATCTTCCGACTTTTTTACTAAATCACGTATTTCCTTATCAATTACTTTGCACTCTCCTTCTGAAGCCATTTTATTATCTGTCATGTATTTCTTTAAAGTGCTTATAGGGTCATGATTTTGCTTCATATCTTCAACTTCTTCTTTTAAGCGATAAGTAGCAGGATCTGACATTGAGTGACCGCGATATCGATATGTCTTCATTTCAAGCAGGATAGGCCCTTTTCCGCTGCGTGTGCGTTCCGCTGCTTCGCTTGTAGCCTCATAAACAGAGAAAAAATCCATTCCATCAACTTGTTTTCCAGGAATACCAAAACTTTCTCCTCTTTTATATAACTCTGTTACTAAAGTTGATCTTTGCACGGAGGTTCCCATTGCGTATTCATTATTTTCTATGATGTAAACCACAGGCAACTCCCACAAAGATGCCATATTAAACGATTCATATACTTGTCCTTGATTTGCAGCACCGTCGCCAAAATATGTAAATACCACATTATCTTTTTTCTTATATTTATTAGCAAATGCTATTCCTGTGCCAATTGGAACTTGTGCTCCCACTATTCCATGCCCGCCGAAGAATTTTTTTTCAACGTCAAATACGTGCATCGAACCACCTTTACCTTTCGAGCATCCTGTTTCTTTGCCGGTAAGCTCTGCCATTACAACATTTGGATCAGAATCACATGCGAGCATTAAGCCATGGTCTCTATAACTTGTGATAAAAGCGTCACCTAATTTTGATGCAGCTTGAGTTCCAACTGCAACTGCTTCTTGTCCTATTGATAGGTGACAGAACCCGCCTATTAATCCCATCCCATATAATTGTCCTGCTTTTTCCTCAAATCTGCGTATGAGTAGCATTTTCCTGTAGAATCCAATTATCTGTTCTTTAGTGAAATTTTCTGCTTTCATATCGATTTCTTTTTCATTAAACTAACACAATACCAGGAATTTTAAATTTTTGCTAATGAACTATTACCACTGGCTTGAGGCTTTTCATGTTATCTCTGTTATCATGTGGATTGCAGGTATGCTTTATTTACCCAGGCTTTATGTCTACCATGCAACTGTAAAACCGGGATCGGAAAATGATAGCTTGCTTCAAACAATGGAAAAGAGGCTACTTAGATATATCATAAACCCTGCAATGCTTTTCTCACTTGGTCTTGGAATTACACTAATGGTTATTAGGGAAGCATATCGTGAAGGATGGTTTCATGTAAAAGCATTTGCAATACTTTTGATGTTAATTATTCATATGCTACTTGCAAAATATAGGAAAAATTTTGCAATGGGTTCGAATAAGAAGTCACATATTTATTTTCGCGTTTTAAATGAAGCAGTTACAGTATTGATAATAGTTATAGTTATTATGGTTGTTGTGAAACCTTTTTGACTGACCTTACCTAAAAAAAGCAGAAAGCTCGTATCTGTTCAGATGCATGGCTAATGTACAATACTGAAATAAAAATTCCAGTGCTCCCTTTCTTGTCATCCCAGTGCTTGACACTGGGATGGCTTTGTTGCATAGGAACTGAAAAAATCTGGTGGCTACTGACAAAATTCATTATAAA